>JANOBL010000037.1:0-2880 GCA_031411635.1 Betaproteobacteria bacterium | reverse complement strand
CCGTACTCGTAAATGCTTTCCATGCTGAGGTGGCGCGCCGGGTAGGCCGCCGGGCTGGCCATCTCGGACAAAAACTGCTCACTGCCGGCGTCGCCGTGCAGCACCGAGTTTTCGCTGCCCTCCTCGTAATTGAGCACAAACTGCAGCGCCACCCGGGCCCGGCCCGGCCAGTGCGGCTGCGGCGGGTGGCGGCCGTGGCCACGCAGGTCGCGTGGGTAGGGTTGTGCAAGCGTGGCGATGGCAGGGTTCATGGTGGGTCAAGGGGTCAGACAGCAGGCCGCAGCGCGGCGGCCAGGTCGGGGGCTCGGGGATCGAGTTGCAAGTTGCGCTCCACGCTGGCCAGGTGCTGCTCCATCAGCCGCACCGCCGCGCGCGCGTCGCGCCGCTCCAGCGCGTCGACGATTTGCACATGCTCGTCCTGCGAATGCGCGGCCGAGTGCGACGACTGGTACATCAGCGCAATCAGCGACGAGCGGCTCAGCAGATCGGCCAGCAATTGCGCCAGCACCTGGTTGCCCAGCAAACGCGCCAGCACGGTGTGGAAATCGGCCAGCAAGCGGGTGCGGCCCGGCACATCGGTGCGGGCCACGGCCTGGCTTTCTTCTTGCAGGTGGGCGCGCAACTCGACAATTTGCGCATCGGTGATGCGTGCACACAATTGGCGCACCAGCGCCAGCTCCACCATGCTGCGCACCTCAAACACCTGGCGTGCTTCTTCGACACTGGGCATCGCGACAAACGCACCACGCGCCGGTTCCAGCGTGATCAGCCGGTCGCGGCTGAGCTGGTTCAATGCCTGCCGCACGATGGTGCGCGACACCGCAAAGATGTCGGCGATTTTCTGCTCGGCCAGCTTGGTGCCGGGCATCAGCCGGCGCTCGATGATCGCGGTGGTGATCGCTTCGACGATGCGCTCGGTGGCACCTGGCACCACCTCATCGGCCGGTGCGGCCGCCGCGAGCAACAGGCCGTTCAAGCGGCGGGACGAAGAGGCAGGCAACATGGACAGCAGATGGGGTTGCGGCTGGGGTCGCGGCTGGGGTTGCGAATGATGCCAAACAATTGACGTGTATGCCAAAGTGTATACACTTTTACCGAACTTGCCAACCGAACTTGCCAACTGAAAGGACCAACGATGGGACACCTCAGCACCCATGTACTTGACACGATGAACGGCTGCCCGGCGGCCGGCATGGGCGTGGCGCTGCAGCGCCTGGACGGTGAGCGCTGCGACACCTTGGCGCGCTTTGCGCTGAATGCCGACGGCCGCCCCGCTGCCGGGCCGCTGCTGGACGCCAACAGCATGGCGGTGGGCCGCTACCGCTTGCTGTTTGAGGTGGCGCCGTATTTCCGCGCCCGCGGCATCAGCCTGCCCGAGCCGCCGTTCATCGACACGGTGACGCTGGATTTCGGCATTGCCGATGCCGCCGGCCACTACCACGTGCCCTTGCTGGTCAGCCCCTGGAGCTACAGCACCTACCGGGGTAGCTGAGCGCGTGGCCGGCCAAAGCCCCGGCACCCACCCAGGCCCGGCCGATCCCCCTTGAAGCGGGGGGTGCGGCGGCACCCGCCCCGCGAATACTTGATATTCACTTTCGCTGCTTTTACCTAAACTGCAATTTGTCGCGTCTGCGACCTGGCGCTGCGTTGTGGGACATCCCAGCCACGCCAGCCCTTGCAGGACTTACAGGATAGGAGCAGCCCGATGAAACGAAGAGTTTTTCTGACGCAGTCCGCCGCCGCTGCGGCTGCGGCGTCATCCGGCCTGGCGCTGACGCCCAGCGCCCATGCCGGCGGTTACGAGCCGTCGGTGTTGGTGGCCTGGAACAGCGTGCTGCTGTCGGCCATTGCCACCAACTCGCTCGGTCCGACGGTGGCCGCACGTGCCATTTCGATGGTCACCGAAGCGATTTACAACGCCTGGGTGGCCTACGACTGGCTGGCCGAGTTTTCGCTGTCCGGCATGCGCAAGCGGCCCTGGTTTGAATGGCAGACCTGGTGGAAATCGATTGCCGTCTCGCATGCCGCGCACACCGTGCTGCTGGATTTGTTCCCGGCCCAGGCGGCGCTGTTTGAGCAGACTTTGTTGACCCAGCTCGACGACCTGCCCACCTGGCACTACCTTGGCACGGCCGCGATGCAAACCGGCAAGCTGGCCGGCCGGCTGTTGCTGGACGCCCGCCATGGCGACGGCAGCAACCAGCTTGGCGACCTGGCGCTGGGCGCGTATGCCGATTGGACCGGCTACCAGTCGGTGAACGGCCCCGACCTGGTGGCGGACCCCACCCGCTGGCAGCCGCTGCGCATCACCACTGCGGCGGGCGTGACCTCGGTGCAAAAGTACCTGAGCCCACATTGGGGCAAGGTGCGGCCGTTTGCGCTGTCTTCGGGCTCGGTGTTCCGCGCCAAGCTGGGCAACCCGGCACCGTCGATGGCCGAGATGAACCAGTTGATCAATTTCAGTGCCGGCCTGACCGACTACGACAAGGCGGTGGTCGATTTCTTCGCCAACAACCCCGGCAGCGTGACCCCGCCCGGCCAGTGGATGCAGATCGCCGCACTGGTCGGGGCGCGCGACAAAAACACGCTGGACGACGACGTCAGGATGTTTTTCTCGCTCGGCCAGGCGATGCTCGACGCCAGCATCGCCTGCTGGGATACCAAGCGCACTTTCGACTCGGTGCGGCCGATCACCGCGATCCGCTACTACTACCGGGGCCAGACCATTCGCTCCTGGGGTGGCCCGGGCCTGGGCACGCAGTGGATACGCGGCGAAGACTGGAAACCCTACCAGCGCCCCAGCAACCCAACACCGCCGTTCCCGGAATTTACGTCTGGCCACAGCACCTTCAGCGCGGCAGCCGCCGCTGTGCTGTCGGG
>JANOBL010000036.1:0-2432 GCA_031411635.1 Betaproteobacteria bacterium | reverse complement strand
TGATTTCCACCGCAGCGCCGATGTGATGCTGGCGCTGGTGATCGGTGGTGCCGGCTGGCTTTGGGGCGGGCTGGTGGGGGCGATTGCGTTCAAGGTGCTGCACGATGTGATTTCGTCGTTTACCGCGCAGTACTGGACCTTCTGGATCGGCCTGTTCCTGGTGGTGCTGATGCTGGTGGGGCGCGAGCGCCTGTTCCGGCCCTGGTTCTGGTTCAAACGGGGCAAGCCATGAGTGACGACGTGGTGCTGCAAACCCACGGCCTGGTCAAGAAGTTCGGCGGTATCACCGCGACCAACAATGTCTCGATGACGATAAGGCGCGGCGCCCGCCATGCGCTGATCGGCCCCAACGGCGCCGGCAAGACCACGCTGATCAACCAGCTCACCGGCGTGCTGGAGCCCACCGAAGGCCGGGTGGTGCTGGCTGGGCGCGACATCACCCGCCTGGCACCGCACAAGCGCGTGGCGCTGGGCCTGGTGCGCACTTTCCAGATCAACCAGTTGTTTGGCTCGTTGACACCGCTGCAAAGCCTGGCGCTGGCCGTGGCCGGCCGGCTGGACCGGGCGCGCCGCTGGTGGACGCCGATGGGCGCCGATGCCGAGATCGCCAACGAATGCGAGCAGCTTCTGGCCCAGTTTCGCCTGGCCGACCATGCCGACCAGGCCACCCGCGAGCTGCCTTACGGCAAACGCCGCTTGCTGGAGATTGCGCTGGCAGTGGCCCAGAAACCCAGCGTGCTGCTGCTGGACGAGCCCGCTGCCGGCGTGCCCGGCGCCGAGCGCGCCGACATCCTGGCAACCGTGGCCGCGCTGCCCGACGATGTGTCGGTGGTGCTGATCGAGCACGACATGGACCTGGTGTTCAGCTTTGCCAAGAGCATGACGGTGCTGGTCAACGGCACGGTGCTGACCGAGGGCACACCCGAGCAGATCGCCGCCGATCCGCAGGTGCGGGCGGTGTACCTGGGCGACTCGCTGGCCGGGCGCGAAGCAGGGGCTGCTCATGGCTGAAACACTGCTGGACGTGCAAGGCCTGAGCTGCGGTTATGGCGAGGCCGTGGTGTTGACCGATATTTGCTTCACGCTGGCCACCGGCCGGTCGCTGGCGCTGCTGGGCCGCAACGGCACCGGCAAGACCACGTTGATCGATACGCTGGTGGGAGTGACCCAACGCCATGCCGGCCGCATCACGCTGGCCGGGCGCGAGATCCAGGCCTTGCCGGTGTATGCGCGTGCGGGCGCCGGCATAGGCTGGGTGCCGCAAGAGCGCAACATCTTCAAATCGCTGACAGTGGACGAAAACTTGAGCGCCGTGGCCCGCCCGGGCGCCTGGAATGCCAAGCGGGTTTACGAGCGGTTCCCACGCCTGGCCGAGCGCAATAAGAACCTGGGCACGCAGCTCTCTGGCGGCGAGCAGCAGATGCTGGCCTTTGGCCGGGCGCTGGTGCTCAATCCGCGCTTGCTGCTGCTGGACGAGCCGCTGGAAGGCCTGGCGCCGATCATCATCGAAGAGTTGCTGCGCGCGATCCGCCGTGTCGCGCGCGAAGAAGGCCTGTCGTCGATCGTTGTCGAGCAGCATCCGCACATGGTGCTGGGTGTCACCGACGACTGCATCGTGCTGGACCGCGGCAGCATCGCCTACCGAGCCGAAAGCGCCGCCTTGCTGGCCGACCCGGCGCCGCTGGATGCCTGGCTGGGCGTCTCGGCACACTGAATTTCTGCATCCCCCCAACCGCTGGAGATCTGCATGAGCTTGCGCAACAAACCCCCGTTCCGTGCCGACCATGTGGGCAGTTTCTTGCGCCCCAAATACCTGCTGGAGGCGCGCGAGCAATTCTTCGTCAAGAAGGAAATCAATGCCGAGCAACTGCGTTTGGTGGAAGACAAGGCGATCACCGAGATCGTCAACTTCCAGCAGGACGTGGGCTTGCAAAGCATCACCGACGGCGAGTTTCGCCGCACCTATTTCCACATCGATTTTCTGGAGCAGCTTGGTGGTGTCAAGACCGACATCCCGGTGACCATCAAGCGCCCCGATGGCAGCGAGGAGTTGGCGCCGCCGGTGATCCGCGTCATCGACAAGGTGCGCCATGCCAAGAACATCCAGCTCGCCGACTTTCAATACCTGAAAAGCCAGGTCAAAGCGGGGTTGACAGCCAAGGTGACGATCCCGTCGCCGACGATGCTGCACTTTCGCGGTGGCCGCGCCGGCATCAGCCGCGAGGCCTATCCCGAGCTGGAGCCGCAGTTCTATGACGACGTCGCCAAGGCCTACGGCGAAGAACTGCAAAGCCTGTCCGACGCCGGTTGCACCTATGTGCAGATGGACGACACGAACATGGCTTACCTGTGCGACGAGAAGATGCGCGAGGCCGCCCGCCAGCGCGGCGACGACCCCAACGAACTGCCGCACCGTTACGCCGGTTTCATCA
>JANOBL010000035.1:0-3059 GCA_031411635.1 Betaproteobacteria bacterium | reverse complement strand
CAGCGCATCGGCACCCGAGGCTGCGCGGCCAGGCCAGGCCAGGCCCACACTGATCGGCACCTTCATGTCGGGCGTGCCCAGCTGGGCCAGCACGCTGTGGTCGCGGCACACCACCATCGAGTGGATGATGCTCTGCGGGTGCAGCACCACGCGGATCTGCTCGGGCGCCAGGTCAAACAACCAGCGTGCTTCGATCACCTCCAGCGCCTTGTTCATCATCGTTGCCGAATCGACCGAAATCTTGCGCCCCATCACCCAATTGGGATGGGCACAGGCCTGGTCAGGGGTCACGTTGTGCAGGCTGGCCGGATCATGGTCGCGGAACGGCCCACCCGACGCGGTGAGCACGATGTGGTCGATGCGCTGGGCCCAGGCGCTGCGGTCCTCCGGCAGGCATTGAAAGATCGCCGAATGCTCGCTGTCGATCGGCAGCAGCAAGGCCCCGCCCTGCTGCACTGCCGCCATGAACAAGCGGCCGCCGACCACCAGCGCTTCCTTGTTGGCCAGCATCAAGCGCTTGCCAGCCAGGGCTGCCGCGATGCAAGGCCGCAAGCCTGCTGCGCCGACGATGGCCGCCATCACGCTGTGCACGTCCGGATGCGCCGCCACGTCGCACAGCGCTTGCGCGCCATGCAGCACCTCGGTGCGCATACCGGCCTGGGCCAGCTCGCCCGCCAGCGCACCGGCCTGCGCGGCGCTAGCCACCACGGCATAACGTGGCCGCCAACGCCGGCACAGCGTGGCCAGTTCGGCCAAACGGTGCTGCGCGGTCAGCGCAAACACCTCAAAACGGTCCGGGTGCAGCGTTATCACGTCCAGCGTGCTGCGGCCCACCGATCCGGTGGCACCCAGGATGCAGACACGTTGAACCATGGTGGCGACTTTCATTGGCTGATAAAGCTCACAAGCTGATCAAGGCCAGCGCCGCCGGCAGCACAGGTAGCAAGGCGTCCACCCGGTCCAGCACACCGCCATGGCCGGGTAGCAGCGCACTGGAGTCCTTGGCGCCCGCAGCGCGCTTGACCAGCGATTCAAACAGGTCGCCCATCACGCTGAGTGCGGTGAGAAGTAAAGCCGCCAGCAACAAACCCACACCGCCCAGGCGCTGGCGCAGCAGCAGAAACAGGCTGGGCGAATCGAAGCTGAAACGCGCTTCCAGCCACAACCAGGCCAGCGCCAGCAGCAGCACGCCGGCCACGCCACCGTAAACCCCCTCCCAGCTCTTGCCGGGGCTGATGGTGGGCGCCAACTTGCGGCGGCCAAACGCCCGGCCGCAGAAGTAGGCCGAGATGTCGGCGGCCCACACCACGCACATCACCGACAGCATGAAGTTGATGCCCACGGTGCGCGCCTGCACCAGTGCAGCCCAGGCCAGCCACAAGCCGGCCAGGCCCAACGCCCAGCGCAGCGACGGTGACAGTTGCGGCCAACGCGCAGGCCCCAGCCGCAGCGCCAGCCCACCACCCACCAGCCAGGTGGCCGTGCCGGCCCACCACAGCTCCGCGGTCTGCCCCACCTGGGTGAACTTCACCAGGCTGGTGGCGCACAGCCCGGCCAGCAACGCGCCCAGTGCGATGGCCGGAAAATTGACCCCTGCGACAGAACCCATGCCGTTCAGCCGCGCCCATTCCCAACCGGCCGCAGCAATCAACGCCCCGCTGAACAGCGCAAACGGCAAGGGGCTGGCAACAACCAGCGTGGGCAACAGCAAGGCCAGCAGCACCAGGGCAGTGATCACACGCTGGCGCAGCATGGGAGGCGGCTCAGCCGGTGGCCGACTCAACCGCAGCCGGCGCCACCGCGCCAAAACGGCGCTCGCGGCTGGCGTAGGCGGTGAGTGCGGCGTCCAGCGCGGCCAGGTCGAAGTCCGGCCACAGGCAATCGCTGAACACCAGCTCGGAATACGCCACCTGCCAGAGCAGGAAGTTGCTGATGCGCACCTCGCCGCCGGTGCGGATGAACAGGTCCGGATCGGGCGCATGGCGCATCGCCATGAAGCCGGACAGCGCTTCTTCGGTGATCTGCTCGGGCTTCAGGCCTGCCGCCACGGCCTGGCGGCAAGCCTGCACCACGTCCCAGCGCCCACCGTAGTTGAAGGCCACCGACAAGGTGATGCGGGTGTTGTGGCGGGTGGCTTCTTCGGCCTCGGCCCAGGCGGCGCGCAGCCGGTCGGACACCGCATGGCGATCGCCGACGATGATGATGCGCACACCGTCGCGTGCCAGCTTGGCCAGGTACTTGGTCACCGCCACCAGCACCAGGCCCATCAGGCCGGAGACCTCGTCCTCGGGGCGTTTCCAGTTCTCCGACGAAAACGCAAACACCGTCAGGTACTCCACACCGCGGTCCGCGCAGCCGTTGATCACCCACACCAGCGCATCCACCCCGGCCTTGTGGCCAAAAAAGCGAGGCAAGTAGCGCTTCTTGGCCCAGCGTCCGTTGCCGTCCATCACGATCGCCACATGGCGCGGCACCGAACGCTGGGGGTTCATCGTGGCGGGGCTGACGATCAAGGACAGGGCGGGCAAACACAGGCTCACATTCACACCTGCAGGATCTCGGCTTCCTTGCCCTGCACCAGCCGGTCCACCTCGATGATGGTGCGGTCGGTCAGCTTTTGCACCTCGTCCTGGGCGCGGCGCTCTTCGTCCTCAGTGACGGCCTTGTCCTTCAGCAGCTTCTTCAGGTGCTCGTTGGCCTCGCGGCGCAGGTTGCGCACCGCCACCTTGCAATCCTCGCCGGCATGGCGCACCACCTTGGTCAGGTCGCGTCGGCGCTCTTCAGTCAGCGCCGGCATCGGCACCCGGATCAAATCGCCTTGCGAGGCCGGGTTCAGGCCCAGTTCGCTCTCGCGGATGGCTTTTTCAATCTTGGCGCCCAAGCCCTTTTCCCAGGGCTGAACGCTGATGGTGCGGGCGTCCAGCAGCGAGACATTCGCCACCTGGCTGATCGGCACCATCGAGCCGTAATAGTCCACTTGCACTGAATCCAGCATCCCCGCGTTGGCGCGGCCAGTGCGGATCTTGCCCAGGGCGGTCTTGAGCGCGGCGATCGACTGG
>JANOBL010000034.1:0-2949 GCA_031411635.1 Betaproteobacteria bacterium | reverse complement strand
TCGCCGGCGGCCAGCGTGACCACCTGGCTCAGGCCGGTGACCGTGTTGGCATCGCTGTCCACCGTGTCCTGGCCGTTGCCAGCCACATTGGCCACGGTGAAGTCGTGGGTGGGCGCAATGAACTTGACTTGGTAATCACCGGCCTTCAGGCCATTGAACTGGTAGTAGCCATGCTCCACGGCGGCCGTGCTGAAGTCGTCGCCGGTGGTGGTGGTGGCGATCACCATGCCGTTGTTGTCCAGCAACTGCACGGTCACCCTGTCGACGCCGGCCTCGCCGCTGTCTTGCACACCGTTGGCGTTGTTGTCCTGCCAAACGTAGTTGCCGAGCTTGGCACTCTGCAATTGCACGATCAGCGGCTGGATATTGCCGGCCGGATCGATCACGGTCGAGAAAAATGCGTCGCTCGGCAACACGCCGTTGCCGCTGGCGATGGCCGAGCGGGCGCTGTTGACCAGAAAATCGATGTCCGATGCGCTGAGGGAGTTGCGATTGTTGTCGTTCAGAAAACGCGCACCATTTGCGTCATTGGCGTACTCGCCAATCTGCGCGGACGTGAAACCCAGAATCGTCCAAATGGCCTCTTGCACCTCGCCGTAGTTGAATTGGCTGGCGTACTTTGGGTCGGAGGTGAAATTTTGCGACAGCAGCCAATTGAGCTGACCAACCTGCACCTGGCTGAGCGAGTTGAGATCGACCGGTGTGAATGAGGCCAGCGTATTGCCCGCTGAATTTTCCGCCGCGTATGAGGCCGAGGGCGAAATTGGGATCAGCGGGTTGAGACAATACGCGTCGTAAACGCCGTTGGGAATCGAAGGATCAGAACTGCCCGACACAATCATGTCCAGGAAGCTTGGCGCGCCCAGGTCTGGCGACTGGCCGAAAGCCTTGCCCGCAGCATTGAGCGCAGACGAAGTAACACGAATAGTGAAAGTTGCCATTTCAATAACTCCTTGGTTCCGGTGAAATCCGATGGCGGCAAACTATCCAAGTCGCCAGCACCGAACCCGCTGTCTCACTCAATCTCACAGAATTTTCTGTGCACCCAAACAAAATCGCAGAAAGGCCTTTTCAGCACAAAGCTGACGATCTTTCAACAAAAACACTTCAAACGGCGGCTAATACGCCGCTTCGCCGTAAAGATTTTTGCGCCGGTAACAACGGCAGGACGCCGTTGAAGGCATGACCGTCAGCCAAAAAAACCAGGCATGGCAAAATCTGAACAGTTGCAAAAAAATACTGAAGCCAATAATTTTCAGTCATGAAAACAGGGCAGCTCTAAAATTAGAACTGCCCGATCGAGCGGTTGATCCAGAGAACAATTGAAAATTGAACGGACAACCGCCAAACAATCACTTTTTGCCTTTGCGAGCAACGGCAACCAGCGCCGCAACCGCCACACCCACCAGCGCCAGCGAGCCGGGTTCAGGCACGTCGAGAACGATCGCGGCAGAGGCAACACCGCAAGTACCAACAAAGACAGCAGCAACGGCGCCAGCGAACTTGAGGATCGATTTCATGGTTTCTCCAGACAGGGCAAAGGGGGGGGGGCTTCGGATTCGCGTCTTTTTGCGAAGATGCACTTGATCACGTTATCACATGAACAATTATTTTTAGCAATTCACGTGCCATCAAGGCCTTTGGCATACAGATCAAGGACTTGCACTTGGCACCCCCTACAGGTGTCGTTAGGCTGTAAAAAAGGCCGACAAGGTTATGCGGGGAAAATTTGATTTGCAAAACAGCAAACCAAGTTCGGCGCAAGCACCGCCGCTGCGCCGGTTTCTGTTTTTGAGGAATATCTGACGAAATTGCCGCCGTGCGCCGGCAATTTGCCAACCAATGCACGTTTTACCGCAGCGCAAGCGCGTCGATGATGGGCTGCGATGCCGGCGCCATGCCCGGGCAGCCGGGTAGCCGCCATCCGGCGGACACCGGGCGCAGCTTCAGTGCGCGGCTCTGCACACAGGTACGGGGGCTTGAACGGCAGCGGCATCTGCCCTACTTCGGCCCCGCAAGCGGCGGCCTGAAGCGCTCAGGCGTAACAAGCCGAGGCGGTGGTAACCAGCGGTAAACCAGGCAGCGGTAAACCAGGCTCCGGCGTCAAGCTCGGCGGGCTGGGCGATCAGTGGGCTGGCTGTGTGTCAGGTAAACCGGCTGTAGTCCACGATGGCACTGCTGTCCAGACCGGCGGCCTCGCCCAGCAGGTTCAGTTCACTCAAGGGCGTGGACTGGCGCTGGCCTTTGCGCGAGTACAGCTTGTGTTGCGCGGCCGACGGCAAATCGGTCAGGTTGATGATCTTGCGGCGGATCAGCAGGTCGATCAGATCTTCCAGCACCCGGATGAAACCCGCGTCGAGCTGCTCAAAGTCCGGCGCGGGGCCCCGGCCGACAAAGGCTTGCACCTCCGGATGCTCGTCGGCCAGCAACTCCTGCGCGTCGGCCTCGGGCAGGCGGAGCAGGCCGGTCAAGGCACCTTGGGCATCGCGGCGGACATAAGGCATGGCCTGCACTGTAAGCAAGCCAGCGCCGCGCCAACGGCCGAAAAGACCAGTGCCTGCCCTGCATTTCAAGGCCTGCAGCGGGCGCTGCGGCGGTGGGCCGTGCTTCAGTAGAATCAATGCCATGTCGCTTTGCCGGGTTCACCCCAACCGCACCTGCTGGCCTGCCGCCACCCAGCGCCAGACCACGCGCGACCGAATTCAGCGCTCGCCCGTCTGAACGCCCCCGGTGGGCCCGGTGCCCGTGGCGCCGCGTTGTCCCACCGTGTTGTCCCCCCTCCAACGACGAGCGCGCCGAGCCAGCGGCGCGAAGCTGCCATGACCGACGCTACCAACACCACCACATCGGCGCCTACCGACTACCGCGCCACGCTGAACCTGCCCGACACCGCGTTTCCGATGCGCGGCGACTTGCCCAAACGCGAACCCGGCTGGGTGCAGCAGTGGC
>JANOBL010000033.1:0-3370 GCA_031411635.1 Betaproteobacteria bacterium | reverse complement strand
TGCACCAACTCGCGCATCGAAGACTTGCGCGAGGCCGCCAGCGTGGTGCGCCGCCTGGGCACGAAGGTGGCCAGCAACGTTCGGTTGGCGATGGTCGTGCCGGGCTCGGGCCTGGTCAAGGAACAAGCCGAGCGCGAAGGCCTGCACGAGATCTTCAAGGCCGCCGGCTTCGAGTGGCGCGAGCCCGGCTGCTCGATGTGCCTGGCAATGAACGCCGACCGGCTGGAGCCGGGCGAGCGTTGTGCCTCCACCAGCAACCGCAATTTCGAAGGCCGGCAGGGCGCGGGTGGCCGCACCCACCTTGTCAGCCCCGCCATGGCCGCCGCCGCCGCCGTGCACGGCCACTTTGTCGATATTCGTCAATTCGCTTAAATGCGGACTGCCGGACGCGGAGGACGCAAAGGATTCGCAGAGAACGCAAAAAAGAAATCAAGGATAAAAAATCCTTCAATGTCTTCTTTTGCGCCCTCTGCGTAGTTTCTGCGTCGTCTGCGTCCTGCCCCGCTTTCAGGAGTAACTCATGCAGAAATTCACCGTTCACAAAGGCCTCGTGGCGCCGATGGACCGCGAGAACGTCGACACCGACGCGATCATTCCCAAGCAGTTCCTCAAGTCGATCCGAAAGACCGGCTTCGGCGTGAACCTGTTCGACGAATGGCGCTACCTGGACCACGGCGAGCCGGGGCAGGACCCGGCCAGCCGCAAGCCCAACCCGGATTTTGTGCTGAACCAACCACGCTACAAGGGCGCCTCGATCCTGCTGGCGCGCAAGAACTTCGGCTGCGGCTCCTCGCGCGAGCACGCGCCGTGGGCGCTGGACCAATACGGCTTTCGCGCCATCATCGCGCCCAGCTTCGCCGACATCTTCTTCAACAACTGCTTCAAGAACGGCCTGCTGCCGATCCAGCTGCCCGAGTCGCAGGTGGCGAAGCTGTTCGACGAGACCTTCGCTTTCCCGGGCTACAGCCTGACCGTCGACCTCGTGCGCCAGGTGGTGATCAAGCCCGACGGCACCGAGCTGCCTTTCGAGGTGCAGCCTTTCCGCAAGTACTGCCTGACCAACGGCTTCGACGACATCGGCCTGACGCTGCGCCACCAGGACAAGATCAAGGCTTTCGAGGCCGAACGGCTGGCACGCATGCCCTGGCTGGCCGAACGCCGGCTCTGAACGGGCGCCATGCTGGACCGGGCATTCCGACGCGTGGTGCTGGCCCGGCGCTGGCTGACCTTCGTCGTGCTGTGCCTGAGCTTCGCGCTCTTCGGCGGCGGCACGGTGAACCTGTTCAACATGTTCCGCCTGAACCTGGAGCTGATCGCCGAGCACGGCGTGATGGCCCTCGCCGACGGCGCTGCGCAGCAGTTCGTGGAGCTGCTGCTCACGCTGGCGCTGAGCATGGCCGGCTACATCGTCTTCAAGGCCTGCGAGCACCGCCTGGTGCACGGCCTGACCTACCCTGAAACCGAGGAAGAGAATTCATGAAGATCGCCATCCTGCCGGGCGACGGCATCGGCACCGAGATCGTCGAGCAGGCCGTGCGCGTGCTGAACGTGCTGGACCTGCAGTTCGAGACCGAGACCGCGCTCGTCGGCGGCGCCGCCTACGAGGCCCACGGCCACCCGCTGCCCGACTCGACGCTGCAGCTGGCCCAGGACGCCGACGCGATCCTCTTCGGCGCCGTCGGCGACTGGAAGTACGACAAGCTCGAGCGCGCGCTGCGCCCCGAGCAGGCCATCCTGGGCCTGCGCAAGCACCTGGGCCTGTTCGCCAACTTCCGCCCGGCCATCTGCTACCCGCAATTGACGGATGCGTCGTCGCTCAAGCCCGAACTTGTCGCTGGCCTGGACATCCTCATCATCCGTGAGCTGACCGGCGACATCTACTTTGGCCAGCCACGCGGCCGCCGGGTGGCGGTTGATGGCCATTTCCCCGGTGCCGACGAAGCCTTTGACACCATGCGCTACAGCCGGCCCGAGATTGAGCGCATCGCCCATGTCGCCTTCCAGGCGGCGCGCCGGCGGTCTGGCGGCAAAGGTGGCAAGGTCACCAGCGTGGACAAGGCCAACGTGCTGGAGACCTTCCAGTTCTGGCGTGACGTGGTCACCGCCGTGCATGCCCAGTACCCCGACGTGGCGCTGGACCACATGTATGTGGACAACGCCGCCATGCAACTGGTCAAGGCGCCCAAGGCGTTTGACGTGGTGGTCACCGGCAACATGTTTGGCGACATCCTGAGCGACGAGGCGGCCATGCTCACCGGCTCCATCGGCATGCTGCCATCTGCATCGCTGGATAAAGCCAACAAAGGCCTGTATGAGCCCAGCCACGGCAGCGCGCCCGACATTGCGGGCAAGGGCGTGGCCAACCCGCTGGCTACAATCTTGTCCGCCGCCATGATGCTCCGCTACACCCTCAACCAGCCGCAAGCCGCCGACCGGATCGACGGCGCTGTGCGTGCCGTGCTGTCCGCCGGTTTGCGCACCGGTGACATCTGGTCTGCCGGCACGCAGCGGGTGGGTACACGCGAGATGGGCGACGCTGTGGTTGCGGCCCTGGTTGGCAAGGCTGTTGGCAAAACCGCCACCACCACCACGATTACCAAGAGCTAGTTGCTCCGGACCGTCTCGCCCCTCTTGGACCCCGGCGATACGAGCCGGGCAGGGCAGGGGGTCCGGAACTTCACTCAAAAGGCTTTCAAATGGCACTCGTAGGATTGGTTGGCTGGCGCGGCATGGTCGGCTCGGTGTTGATGGACCGCATGCAGGCCGAGGGCGACTTTGCGCTGATCGAGCCGGTGTTCTTCTCCACCAGCAACGCGGGTGGCAAGGCGCCCAGCCAGGCCAAAAATGAGGTCACGCTGCAGGACGCGTTTGACATCAGCGCGCTCAAGCGCTGCGACATCATCCTGACCGCCCAGGGCGGTGACTACACGGCCGAGGTGTTCCCCAAACTGCGCGCCGCCGGCTGGACAGGCCACTGGATCGACGCCGCCAGCACCCTGCGCATGGACCCCAGCGCGGTGATCGTGCTGGACCCGGTCAACCTGCCCGTCATCCAGCAGGCCCTGGCCAAGGGCGGCAAAAACTGGATTGGCGGCAACTGCACCGTCAGTTGCATGCTGATGGGTGTAGGCGCGCTGTACAAGGCCGGCCTGGTGGAGTGGATGAGCACCCAGACCGACCAGGCGGCATCAGGCGGCGGCGCGCAGCACATGCGTGAGCTGCTGACGCAGTACGGCAGCCTGCATGCGTCGGTCAAGGCGTTGCTGGACGACCCGCACAGCGCGATCCTGGACATCGACCGCGCCGTGGCCGCCACCCAGCGTGGCCTGAGCGCCGCGCAGACCGCCAATTTCGGCGTGCCGCTGGGTGG
>JANOBL010000032.1:0-7865 GCA_031411635.1 Betaproteobacteria bacterium | reverse complement strand
CCAGCCCTGGCCTGCGGGCCAGGACCAACGGCCACGTCACCACCGTCAACACCGAGCTGCAGACCAAGGTGACCGATTTGGCACGCGCCAACAACGACATGAACACGCTGCTGGCCGGCACCGGCATCGGCACGGTGTTTGTCGACCACAAGCTGCGCATCCTGCGCTTCACGCCGGCGGCCTCGCAGATCATCAACCTGATCAACAGCGATGTCGGCCGGCCGGTGGCCCACATCGTGTCCAACCTGGTGGGCTACCACCGGCTGGTGGACGACACCCAATCGGTGCTCGACACGCTGATCCTCAAAGAGGTGGAGCTGCAGACCACCACCGGCCAGTGGTATGCGATGCGCATCCAGCCCTACCGCACGCTGGACAACGTGATCGAGGGCGCGGTGATCTCGTTTGTCGACATCTCCCGCATCAAGCGCAGCGAAGAAGCGCTGCGCCTGGCCAACCAGCAGCAGCGCCTGGCGGTGGTGCTGCAAGACGCCAGCGACGCGATCACAGTGCAAGACCTGGACGGCTGCACGCTGGCCTGGAACCCAGGCGCGGTGCGGCTGTATGGCTGGAGCGAGGCCGAAGCGCTGGCGATGAACGTGCGCGAGCGCATCCCCATCACGCTGCGCGAAGCAGCGCTGGCGCTGCTGGTGCAGTTGAGCCAGGCGCAAACCCTGCACAGTTACCGCAGCCAGCGGCTGACCCACACCGGTGGCGTGGTCGAGGTCTGCATCGTCTCCACCGCGCTGCTCAATAAATCCGGCAAGATGTATGCCATTGCCACCACCGAACGCCAAGTCTCCGAGGACGCGCCATGACCCAAGCCCATCCACCCCCGCAAGCCGCGGCGCCGGCATCCGACCTGCGCGAACGTGCCGAGGCGGTTTTTGAAGGCCGGGCCGCCCAGCGGCCAGACGCCAACGCTGCCATGTCGTCAGAAGCCCAGGGCCAGTTGCTGCACGAGTTGCAGGTGCACCAGATCGAGCTGGAGATGCAGAACGATGAGTTGCGCAGCATCCAGCTCGACTTGGCCGCGTCTCAGGCGCGTTATTTTGATCTGTACGACCTGGCGCCGGTGGGCTACCTGACCGTCAGCGCGCAGGGCCTGATCGACCAGAGCAACCTGGCCGCCGCAGCGCTGCTGGGCCTGGCGCGCAGTGCGCTGGTACGGCAGCCGATCAGCCGCTTCATCGTCAAGGCCAACCAGGACTCCTGGTACCTGAGCCGCCGACAACTGATCCAGACCGGCCAGCCACAAACGCTGGAGTTGCGGCTGCAGCGGCCGGATGACGTGCCGCTGTGGGTGCAGGTGGCCACCAGTGCCGTGCCCGGCAGTGCCGAGGCGCCGCAGATGCGGGTGGTGCTGACCGATGTGACTGATCGCAAACTGATGGCAGCGGCGATGCGCGAGAGCGAAGATCGCTACCGTGCGCTGTTTGAGGCCTCGCTCGATGCGATCTTCATGACCACGCTGGCGGGCGGCATGCTGGCGGTCAACCCTGCCGCGTGCCGGCTGCTGGGCCGCAGCGAAGGCGACATCCTGCACGACGGGCTCAACGCCGTGGTGGACAGCACCGACCCACGCTGGCCGGCAGCGCTGGCGCAGCGCACCAGCAGCGGACGTTTCAGTGGCCAGCTTCGCTTGATCCGCGCCGCTGGGGCGCGGTTCGAGGCCGAGGTTTCAAGCGCGACGTTCCAGGACGGCTTGGGCCAGGCCCGCGCCAGCATGGTGGTGCGCGACATCTCCGAGCGTGTGCAACAAGCCCAGGAGTTGGACCTGCACCGCCACCACCTTGAAGAACGGGTGGCCAGCCGCACCGCGGAGCTGGTCACCGCACGCCACCAGGCCGAGGCCGCCAACCGCGCCAAGAGTGCGTTTCTGGCCAACATCAGCCACGAGATCCGCACGCCGATGAACGCCATCCTGGGCCTGAGCAAGCTGCTGCGGCAGGCCCAGCCCAGTGACGAACAAGCCCGCCGGCTGGACCAGATTGCCGACGCGGGCCAGCACCTGATGGCGATCATCAACGACGTGCTGGATCTGTCCAAGATCGAGGCCGGCCGGCTGCAGCTAGAGCAGACCGATTTCAACCTGCGCACCGTGCTGGACCAGGTGGTTGCCGCCGTGGCCGAGGCCGCCCAGGCCAAGGGCTTGTCGGTCCACCTCGACGCCGATGCGCTGCCGTCCTGGCTGCGCGGCGATCCGCTGCGGCTGCGCCAGGCCTTGCTGAACTACGCCAGCAACGCGGTCAAGTTCACCGAGCGTGGCAGCATCACCTTGCGCGCCCGGCAGGTGCAAAATTCAGCGGATGGGCTGCTGCTTCGCCTGACGGTTGAAGACACCGGCGTGGGCATTGACGCCGAGGCGATGTCGCGCTTGTTCCAGGATTTTGAGCAATCCGATGCCTCCACCTCGCGCCTGCATGGCGGCACCGGCCTGGGGCTGGCGATCACCCGCCGGCTGGCTCTGCTGATGGACGGCGATGCGGGCGTCGACAGCCAACCCGGGGTGGGCAGCAGCTTCTGGTTCACGGCCCGGCTGCTGCGGGGCCAGGCCCCCGGCGGACAAGCCAGCGACGATCTGATCAACAAGCTGCAAACCCAGTTGCGCCAACGCCATGGCCAGGCCCGCATCCTGCTGGTCGAGGACAACGAGGTCAACCGCGAGCTGGCGCTGCTCTGGCTGGGTGAACTGGGCATGACCGTGCACACCGCCAGCAACGGCCACGAGGCAGTGGCACTGGCCCGGCAGCAGCACTACGACCTGGTGCTGATGGACATGCAGATGCCCGAGCTGGACGGCCTGGATGCCACCCGTGCAATACGCCAGTTGCCGGGCTGGAAGACCACCCCGATCCTGGCGCTGACCGCCAACGCGTTTGCTGCCAGCATTCAACTCTGCGAAGCCGCCGGCATGAACGGCGTGGTCTGCAAACCGGTGGCGCTGGAAGACTTTTATGGCGCCATGCTGAAGTGGCTGGATGCCGGCAGCCTGTCGGCCTAGCGCTCAAGCCGCCATCAAACCCTTGCTTGGATTGATCAAGGTCTTGGCGCCGGTGGCACGCTGGCCATAGGCTGCAATCACTTCGGGCATCAAGGCTTCGGCCAGCGAGATTTCCTGCGCGTAGTGGCTGGCAAAGGTGGTCTTGAGTTCGGCCGCCACGCGCGCGCGCAGGGCCTGGCCTGCAACCGGGCCGATCTTCTGCAAAAACGGAAACAGCAGCCAGCCGCCAATGCCCCAGGCCATGCCAAAGCTGCGGTTCAACACCGTGGGCCCGGTGTCCAGGCCACCGTACAGGTAAACCTGCTTGTGGGTGTTGGAGCCGTAGCGGCTGTACTCGGTGGCTTTGCGGTTGATCGCCGCCTCCATGGCGGCCAGGATCAACCCGGCCAGCTTGCCGCCGCCGGTGGCATCAAATGCAATCGTTGCGCCGGTGGTCACCAGGGCCTCGGTCAGGTCGTCCTGGAAGCTGGGCAGCGAGGCATCGCAGACAAACCTGGCGCCGATGCCGCGCAGCAGCGCCGCCTGCTCGGGCTTGCGCACGATGTTGACCAACGGGATGCCGTCCTTCAGGCAGATCTTGTTCAGCATCTGGCCCAGGTTGGACGCCGCCGCGGTGTGCACCAGCGCGCTGTGGCCTTCGCGCCTCATCGTCTCCACCATGCCCAGCGATGTCAGTGGGTTGACGAAGCAGGACGCCCCATCGGCGGCCGTGGCGCCGTCGGGCAGCAGCAGGCATTGTTCGGCGGCCATGCAGCGGTACTGGGCGTACATCGCACCGCCGATCACCGCAACGGTTTTGCCCAGCAAGGCTTGTGCGGCGGGTGATGCACCGGCGGCGATCACGGTGCCGGCGCCCTCGTTGCCCACCGCCAGCGATTGGCCGATGCGGCCGGCCATCGCGCGCATCGCGGCCTCGGGCACGGTGGCGGTGAATACCGGGTGGGTGGCGCTGCCCGAGGCGCGGCCGGTGGACAAGTCAGCAGCGCCAAACAGCAGGCCGATGTCGGACGGGTTGATCGGCGTGGCTTCGATGCGGATCAGCACCTCGTGCGCGGCCGGGCTGGGCACCGGCACCGGCAGCAGCAGCAGCTCCAGCCGGCCGTCGGCGTGGATGCACGAGCGAAGCTGCAGGCCGGTGCTGGGGAGGGTGGGGCTCATGGTTGTCTCCTGGCGGAAGTTGGACTGGCGTGGGATGGGCGGAAGGGCATGGGAGTCGAACCCACCAGACACGCGCTGCGCATCTCGCCGGTTTTGAAGACCGGGCGCTCCACCGGGAACGATGCCCTCCCCGGGGCGTTGGCGCCACACCTTAGCACGCACGCCGTTGATCAACCCAAGGGCCGGCGGCGCTGGCCGTCAAAGTGGGTCAGGCCTTCGCGGTCCATGAATTCCAGCACCTGCACCGTCAGGTTGCGGCCGATCCGGGTGCGGTCGCGGAAGGCGGCGGCATCAAATCCGCCGTCGGCACTTTCAGCCGCGAGCTGCCGGGCCTGCCGCACCAGCTCGGCCACGGTGCCGGGCAAAAACCAGCGGTTGGGCGCCACCTGCAGCAACTGGCCACGCTGCTGGGCGCGCACCAGCCAGGCTTGCAGCGCCGGCAACGGCAGGCCCAGCGCCAAGGCCAGATCACCAACGATCGGCGGCCGCAAACCGGCCGGCTGCAGCAGCGCAACGATGCGCGCCAGGCCCTGCGCCTCGTCGTCCGGCAACACCGGCTGGTGCGCCGCCAGGCGCAGCCGCAAGCCCTCGCGCAGCACGCTGCCGTCGGCGATCAACGATTGCAGTGCAGCATGCAGCAGCGGCCGGGGCAGCGGCGCCGGCCAGGCCGGTGCCAACCTGGACTCGGCCAGGCCCAGGCTGTCGGGCTGCTGGGCATGCGCCTGCGCCAGCGCCGCCAGCAAGGCCTGGCGCAACGCCTGCCAATGCATGTCGGCCAGGCCGATGCTGCCGATCACGTGCAGTGCCAGGCCTTGCTGCAAGCCTTGCTGCAAGTGGATGGCGGCAGGCCGGTCCAGGTTGCGGGACCGCGCAAACTGGGTCAGGTCCACCCCACCGGGCTGGGCCAGCAACAGCGCGGCCAGCGCCGCTGCCGGATCGGCCAGCGCCAGCGCGGCACGCTGGGTTTGGCGGGCCGGGCTGCTGCGGCCGCGCGCCGGCGCCCATGGATCGATCACCCAGCCGCCCGCCACGGTGCTGCCGGCAGCGGCATCGCGCAGGATGAAACGGTCGCCATGCAGTGCGGCCACCGGCGCGGCCAGCAGCAATTGCGCTGCGCCGCTGTGCCCCGGCGCCAGCGCGGCGCCGTCCAGCAGCGTTACCTGCGCCGCCACGGCCGCCGCACCGATGTAGAGCTGCAGCGGCATGCTGCGCACCAGTGGGCGTGGTGCGCCGGGCAGCCACTGCAGCATCGCGTCCAGCCGCTGGGTGGGTGCATGCAGCGCCGGGGCCAGCAGCCAATCGCCGCGGCTGGGTTGGGCCTGGCGCAGCTCGCCGCCCACCAGGTTGACGGCACAGCGCTGGCCGGCCAACGCCAGCTCAACCGGCTGCTTGTGCAGTTGCAGGCCACGCACCCGCACCGGTGCGCCGCGGGGTGACAGCAGCAAGCCGTCGCCCACCCGCACCTGGCCAGCCAGCACCGCACCGGTGACGATGCGGCCGGCGCCGGGGCTTAAAAAGCTGCGGTCGATCACCAGCCTGAAATGGCCGCTGGTTTCACGCTGGGCCAGCGCCAGGCTGGTGTCCACCAGGTGCTGGCGCAGCGCGGCCACGCCCTGGCCGCTGGGCGTGGCGAGCGCAAACAACGCGGCGTGGCGATACGGGCTGTCGGCCAGCAGTGCCTGGATTTCGGCCTGGGCCTGGGCCGCACGCTCGGGCGTGACGCGGTCGATCTTGCTCAACACCACCACGCAGCGTGGCACCGCCAGCAGCGTCAGGATCGCCAGGTGCTCCCGGGTTTGTGGCATCGGGCCATCGTCGGCCGCCACCACCAGCAAGCCCAGGTCGATGCAGGCCACACCGGCCAGCATGTTGCGCACAAAGCGCTCGTGGCCGGGCACATCGATGAATGCCAGTGAGGATGCCGCCAGCGGCGCGGCGACGCCCATGTCGGTATGGGCAAATCCCAGGTCGATCGACATGCCTCGGCGCTTTTCTTCGGCCAGGCGGTCGGTGGCCATGCCGGTGAGTGCATGCACCAGGCTGGTCTTGCCATGGTCCACATGGCCGGCGGTGGCGATGATCATCGGGGCATGGGCTGGCCGGGCTGCCGCCGCGCCGTGGACAGTGCTTCAGCCCGGTGTGCCGCTGTGGATCAGGCGCTGCAGGATGTCCGGCAAGGCCGCATCGGCCAGCGCCCGCAACTCGTCGTCGCTGCGATCCTGGATCGGATGCGCCACAAACACCATCGCCGGCTCAAAGCCCAGGGCTTTGGCCTGCACCGCCGCCGCCTGCGTGAACTCGGTCGACGCCACGCCCACACCGGGCAGGCCACGCGACTCCAGGTCTGCAATGTCATGCATACAGCACGACGTGCAAGACCCTCAGTCGGCCAGGCCTTCGATGACGAGTTGGTTTTCGGCCGCAATCTGCTGGCGCAAGGCCGTCGGCGCCGGCCGGGTGAAGGTGGGCTTGCGGTAGCGGTTGACCCGGATGCCACGCTCGGCCAGCCGCAGCGCGATCTGGTCCAGAAACACATTGCCGCGTGCCTTGGAAATATCCAGCACCGCCACCGACAAACCAATCAGCGTGGCCGGCCGGGGCAGCAGCGCACGGGCCGCAGCGGCGCGCTCGGACGTGGGGTCCAGCAAAATCAGTGCTTCACTCATGCGGTGATCTCCAGCGTGACAGGGGTGGAACCAACCGGGCCGGAAGCAGCCCAGCCGGCGATGATGGCCGAGAACAAACCCGCGCCGCCACCGGCGCGCACGATCAACAGGCCGCCGGGGCGGAACTTGGGCACCTGCTTGCCGGCCAGCGATTCTGGCAAGCCCTCGGCAATGCCACCGGCCCCGGCCAGCAGTGGATCGGCATCGCTGAGCAGCAGCCGCTCCAGTTCCTCGCGCAAGCGGGCCTTGGACCAGCCGGCTTCCAGAAACACCCGGCAATGGTCGGGCGAGACCACCAGCACCGCATCGCCGGCCATCGCCAGCTTGGGATGGTCTACCGCGCGCAGGCAGGCGGCAAAACTGAGCGACAGCGATTCGGGGGTGCGCGATTTTTGATCGACGATGCCTTGCACACCTTCACCTGCAAACAAGGTGACGGTGGAGGCGCCGGGCGCAAATCCACGCTCCACCGCCAGCGTCTCCCAGCCTGGATGCTCGGCCTCGGCAAAACAAAAGCTGTACTTGCCGGGGTTGCCCAGTGTGGCGCGGTCTACCTCGCCGGGCCGGCCGCCGCCGACATTGCGGATCACAAGCTGCAAGGCCCGGCCGATGCTGGCATTGGCGCGGTGGCCCTGGCCCAGTGCGTTGACGCCCGAGTTGATGCCCACCGCCGAGGCCAGCGGGCCATTGACGATCAGCAGCGGGCCGCCAAACATCGTGGTGCACAGCAGGCCGTGCATGCCAAATTCATCGATCAGCGCGGCCTCTACCGCCGCCAGCACGATCGGAAAGTATTCGGGCTTGCAGCCGGCCATCACCGCGTTGATGGCCACTTTTTCCACCGTGCAGGGCGCCAGATCGGGCGGCACCAGGCCCAGCAGTTCATCGGGCGCCCGCGTGCTGCCACCCAGCATGCGCAGCACCCGCACCGGGGTGGGCGGCACCACCGGCAGGCCGTCGGTCCAGCCCCGGTCGTAGCAGGCTTCGATGGCATCGGCTTCGGCGTCGATCTCGATGCGGCGCGCGGCCAGGCCGGG
>JANOBL010000031.1:0-3623 GCA_031411635.1 Betaproteobacteria bacterium | reverse complement strand
GACGACGTGACGACCAAGGACGGGCGCACCGGTGCGCTCGTGTTCGTCAAGGTCCGCCACGAGCTGCGCTGCAACGACGCGGCCGACCCGTCGCTGATCGAGTTTCACGACATCGTCTACCGCGACGCCCAAGGCCCGGACGACGTGGCACCGCCGCCGGTCAAAGCCGCAGATGGCGCGGCCTGGCAGCGCGAGATCACGCCGGATGACGTGCTGCTGTTCCGTTATTCGGCGTTGACCTTCAACGGCCACCGCATCCACTACGACCGCAAATACGTGACCGAGGTGGAAGGGTATCCGGGCCTGATCGTGCATGGCCCGCTGATCGCCACCTTGCTGATGGATTTGCTGCGCCGGCAGATGCCCGATGCGGTGGTGCTGAGCTTCCGCTTCAAGGCAGTGCGGCCGACCTTTGACCTGCACCCGTTCAAGGTCAACGGCCAGCCCAGCGCGGATGGCAAGACCGTCAAGCTCTGGGCCCAGGACCACGAAGGCTGGCTGACGATGGACGCCACTGCCACTCTGCGCTAACCCGCCACCCGACACACCCGAGAGAACCACCATGCAACCGCTGAAGGGCATCACCGTCGTCACCTTGGAACACGCGATCGCCGCGCCGTTTGCCACCCGCCAGCTTGCCGATCTGGGCGCCCGGGTGATCAAGATCGAGCGCCCCGGTACCGGCGACTTTGCACGCGGCTACGACAGCCGGGTGCGTGGCCTGGCCTCGCACTTTGTCTGGACCAACCGCAGCAAGGAAAGCCTGACCCTGGATGTCAAGCACCCCGAGGCCGCCAAGCTGCTGGAGCGGCTGATTCTGGAGAAGGCCGACGTGGTGGTGCAAAACCTGGCGCCAGGCGCCGCCGCCCGGCTGGGCCTGGGCCATGCGCGGCTGGCGGCACTCAAGCCCGGCATCATCGTCTGCGACATCTCGGGTTATGGCGATGACCCGGCCAACCCCGGCCCGTACCGCGACAAAAAAGCCTACGACCTGCTGATCCAGAGCGAGGCCGGTTTTGTCTCTGTCACCGGCACGTCCGACGAGCCCTGCAAGGCCGGCTCGTCGATTGCCGACATCGCCGCCGGCATGTATGCCTACACCAACATCCTGGCCGCGCTGATGCAGCGCCAGCAGACCGGCCAGGGCCAGCACATCGACATTTCGATGCTGGAGAGCCTGGCCGAGTGGACCAGCTACCCGCTGTACTACGCGTTTGACGGCGCGCCGCCGCCGCCCCGCACCGGTGCCAGCCACGCCACGATCTACCCGTATGGCCCGTTTCCCACCGGCGACGGTGGCCAGGTGATGCTGGGGCTGCAGAACGAGCGCGAATGGGTCAACTTCTGCGACAAGGTGCTGCTGCAGCCGGCGCTGGCCACCGAGCCGCGTTTTGCCGGCAATGCCAAGCGCACGGCGGCCCGCGATGCGCTGCGGGCGCTGATCAATGAGGCCTTCAGCACGCTGACCGCGCCGCAGGTGGTGCAGCGGCTGGAGGCAGCGCAGATCGCCAACGCCCGGGTCAATACGATGGCCGAGGTATGGGCCCATCCACAGCTACAGGCGCGGGAGCGCTGGCGCGAGGTGGGCACCCCCGCCGGCCCGGTGCCAGCAATGCTGCCGCCCGGCCGCTGGGACACCGGCCCGCGCATGGACCCGGTGCCGGCGCTGGGCCAGCACACCGATGCGCTGCTGGCCGAGCTGGGGTTCGACGCGGCTGGCATCCGTGCGCTGCATGCAGCCGAGGCGGTTTGAGATGAGCGCCCGTACCTATTTGTTTGTGCCCGGCAACCGGCCCGAGCGCTTTGCCAAAGCACTTTCCAGTGGCGCCGATTGTGTTGTGCTGGACCTGGAAGACGCGGTGGCCGTCGAGGCCAAAGGCCTGGCGCGCGACGCGATTGCCGGCTGGGCCGCCTCGGCTTCATCGGCCGACCGCCAGCGCATCGTGGTGCGCATCAACGACGCCGCGTCCACCGGTTTTGCCGACGACCTGCGGCTGCTGCGCGACGCCAGCCTGGCCGACGTGATGCTGCCCAAGGCCGAGACCCCGGCGCAGATTGCCGCGGTTTGCACCGCACTTCCCGGCGCCCGGGTGCTGGCGCTGATCGAAAGTGCACGCGGTGTGGCCAACGTCGATGCGGTGGCGGCCAGTGCCAGCGTGGCGCGGCTGGTGTTTGGCACGCTGGACCTGGCGCTGGACCTGGATCTGGACATCGGCGAGCTGTCCGACGGCTTGTCGCATGCCGCCAGCCGGCTGGTGATCGCCGCGCGCATGGCCGGCCTGGCCGCGCCGGTGGCCGGTGTCACGCCGCAGATCGACGACGAGGCCCGGCTGCTGGCCGACTTGGCCTGGTCGCGCCGCCATGGTTTGTCGGCCAAGCTGTGCATCCATCCCAAGCAGGTGGCACCGATTCACCAGGCGCTAGCGCCCAGTGCCGCAGCCTTGGACTGGGCCCGGCGTGTGCGGGCGGCCGAGGCCGCATCGCCCGGCGCCGCCAAGCTGGACGGCCGAATGATCGACCGCCCGGTGGTGCTGCAAGCGCAGCGCACGCTGCAACTCGCATTGCCCTGATCCCACTTCAATCGACTGCAAAGAGACACACCATGGCCTCCACCATCATCGACTCCGCCATCTTCCAGGGCATCTTCAGCACCGACGACATGCGCCATGTCTGGTCGGACGAAAACCGCACGCAGAAGTACCTGGACATCGAGCGTGCGCTGGCCGTGGTGCAGGGCCGGCTGGGCCTGATCCCGCAAGAAGCGGCCGACGAGATCGTCAGCCACTGCACGCTGGACCAGATCGACATGGTCAAGCTGCGGGCGCAGACCGAGCGCATCGGCTACCCGATCCTGGGCGTGGTGAGCCAGCTCAACGCGCTGTGCCGCGACAAGCTGGGCGAGTACTGCCACTGGGGCGCCACCACCCAAGACATCACCGACACCGCCACCGCACTGCAGATCCGCGAAGGCCTGGCCATCGTGGACAAAGAACTGGCCGCCATCTCGGCGGCGATGGCCAAGCTGGCGCGTGAGCACCGCGACACACCGATGATCGGCCGCAGCAACCTGCAGCAGGCCATCCCCGTGACCTTTGGCTACAAGATGGCCGGGCTGCTGTCTGCGATCGAGCGCCACCGCCAGCGTTTGACGCAGCTCCGCCCACGGGTGCTGGTGGGCGAGTTTGCCGGTGCCGCCGGCACCTTGGCCTCACTGCAGAGCGGTGCGATGGAAACCCAGGCCGGTCTGTGTGCCGAGCTGGGCCTGGGCCAGCCGCTGATTGCCTGGCACACCATCCGCGACAACATCGCCGAGGTGGGCGCCTTCCTGGGCCTGGTGGTCGGCCACCATCGCGTCCATCAGCGCCGCGGCATGCTGGCGCAGCACGCTGATGGCGCCGTGGATGTAGGCGCTGCTGATCGGGTTGCGCTTCTGCGGCATGGTGCTGCTGCTGCCGCGGCCGTGGTGATAGGGCTCGAAGACCTCGCCCACCTCGGTCTGCATCATCAGCTTGACGTCCATGCTCAGCTTGCCCAGCGTGCCGCCCACCAGGCCCAGGAAGGCGCCAACCTCGGCGATGTTGTCGCGGATGGTGTGCCAGGCAATCAGCGGCTGGCTCAGGCCC
>JANOBL010000030.1:0-2448 GCA_031411635.1 Betaproteobacteria bacterium | reverse complement strand
GAGTCGGAGCGCAAGCAGGTGGCCAATGAGTTGCGATCACAAGGTGCGGCAGACGGCGAGAAAATCCGCGCCGACGCCGACAAGCAGCGCGAGGTGATCATCGCCGAGGCCTACCGCGATGCGCAAAAGCTGAAGGGCGAGGGTGACGCCAAGGCCTCGGCGCTGTATGCCGATGCCTTCGGCCGGGACCAGCAGTTTGCCCAGTTCTACCGCAGCCTGGAGGCCTACCGGGCCAGCTTTCGCAACAAAGGCGATGTGATGGTGATCGACCCGTCCAGCGAGTTTTTCAAGGCCATGCGCGGCAATGCAGCGCCGGCTGCGGCCGCCCCGGCCAAGCGCTGAAGCCTGGCGGCCCGCGATGAGCGATTGGGTGCTGGGCGCGCTGGCCTTGATGCTGGTGTTCGAGGGCTTGCTGCCGTTCCTCAGCCCGACGATGTGGCGCCAGGTGTTTGAGCGTGCGGTGCGCTTGAGTGACGGCCAGATCCGCTTCCTGGGCCTGTCCAGCATGCTGGTGGGCTTGCTGCTGCTGGCGATTTGGCATTGAGCCTGGCGGGCATCGCTGGGTTGGCCGGGTTGGCCGGGTCGAGCATTTGGCCGCCGGTACAATCCTTGTTTTAATCCCTCGGGTTTGTTCATGTCCTCAGCTTGGCTGCTGCCCGAGCACATTGCCGATGTCCTGCCGGCCGAAGCGCGGCGTCTTGAAGACTTGCGGCGCTGCCTGTTGGACATGGCGCGCAGCTACGGTTTTGAGCAGGTGATGCCGCCGTTGTTGGAGCATCTGGAGTCCTTGCTCACCGGCACCGGCCGTGCGCTGGATCTGCGCACTTTCAAGCTGGTAGACCAGTTGAGCGGCCGATCCTTGGGCATCCGGGCCGATGCCACGCCGCAGGTGGCGCGCATTGATGCCCATCTGCTGAACCGCCAGGGTGTTGCCCGGCTTTGTTACTGCGGCCCGGTGCTGCACACCCGACCGCAATCGCCGCAGGCCACGCGCGAACCGTTGCAACTCGGCGCCGAGATCTACGGCCATGCCGGGCTGGAAGCCGACCTGGAAGTGCAAGACCTGGCCCTCGACGGCTTGCGTGCCGCCGGCCTGAAAGACCTGGTGCTGGACCTGGCCGATGCACGCATCGTGCGCGGTGTGCTGGCCGGTGTGGCGCTGGACGCGGCCACGCTGGCCGCGGTGGTGGCCGCGCTGGCGGCCAAGGACGTGGCCACCCTGCAAGCGCTGTCTGCCGGCTTTCCGGCTGGCGCCCGCAGCGGCTTGCTGGCGCTGCCCATGCTGTATGGCGATGCGGCGGTGCTGGACGACGCACGGCGTTGTCTGCCGGACAGCCCTTTGATCGGTGCGGCATTGGCCGACCTGGCCTGGTTGGCCGAACATGTTCGGCGCGCCCATCCCGGTGTGCAGCTTGGTTTTGACCTGGCCGACATGGGCGGTTATGCCTATTACTCGGGCCCGCGTTTTGCGGTGTACGCACCGGGTGCGGCCGATGCCTTGCTGCGCGGTGGGCGCTATGACAAGGTGGGCGCGGTGTTTGGCCGCAACCGCCCGGCGGTGGGTTTTTCCACCGATTTGAAGGTGCTGGCCGAGTGCGCCGTGCCCGAGCAACGTCGCACCGCGATCCGCGCGCCGTGGAGCGAAGACACCGGCCTGCGCCAGGCGGTGCGCAAACTGCGTGGGCAGGGCGAGGCGGTGGTCTGCATGCTGCCCGGCCATGAGCACGAGGGTGAAGAGTTCGACTGTGACCGCGAACTGGTGGCGGTGGACGGCCAATGGCTGTTGCGGGCGCTGTGAGCTTGCAAACCAGCCACTGTTGATCTGACAACTGGAATTGAGAAACATGCAACAAGGCAACAACACCCGCCCCGGCCGCAACGTCGTGGTCGTCGGCACCCAATGGGGCGACGAGGGCAAGGGCAAGGTGGTGGACTGGCTGACCGACCATGCCCAGGGCGTGGTGCGTTTCCAGGGCGGTCATAACGCCGGCCATACGCTGGTGATCAAGGGTGTCAAGACGGCATTGCAGCTCATCCCCTCGGGCATCATGCGCGACGGTGTGCCTTGCTACATCGGCAACGGCGTGGTGGTGGATCCAACGCATCTGCTGATGGAGATCGAGCGGCTGGAGGCGATCGGTGTCGAGGTGCGCTCGCGGCTGTTCATCAGCGAGTCCTGCCCGCTGATCCTGCCCTTTCATGTGGCGGTGGACAAAGCGCGCGAGGCGCTGCGTGAAACCAGTGGCGCCGGCAAGATCGGCACCACCGGCAAGGGCATCGGCCCGGCCTACGAAGACAAGGTGGCGCGGCGTGCGCTGCGTGTGCAGGATTTGAAACACCCTGAGCGATTTGCCGCCAAGCTGCGTGAGTTGCTGGCCCTGCACAACTTTGCGCTGGCGGGTTATCTGAACGGCGAGGTGCTGGAATTCCAGTCTATCTTCGACCAGG
>JANOBL010000029.1:0-3751 GCA_031411635.1 Betaproteobacteria bacterium | reverse complement strand
ACGTCCCGCTGCGCAACTCCCTGGGCTTGTCCCGGGTGCGGGTGGCCTACACCGCCGGCGAGGCCATCGGCCCCGACTTGTTCAGCTTTTACCGCTCGATCGGCATCAACCTGAAGCAGCTCTATGGCTCCACCGAGACGGCTGTTTTCGTCTGCCTGCAGCCAGACAACGAAGCGCGTGCCGACACCGTGGGTGTGCCGATTGCGGGCGTGCAAATCCGCCTGGGCGATACCGGCGAGATCCAGATCAAGAGCCCTGGCCTGTTGCTCCGCTATTACAAGAACCCCACCGCCACCGCCGAGGCTTTGATGCCCGATGGCTGGTACCACACCGGTGACGCCGGCTTCATCGACAGCCACGGCCACCTGAAGATCATCGACCGCCACAAGGACGTGGGCCGCATCAAAGGCGGGCCCAGCGATGGCGCGCTGTTTGCCCCCAAGTATGTGGAGAACAAGCTCAAGTTCTTTCCGTACATCAAAGAGGCGGTGGCGTTTGGTGATCAGCGCAGCACCGTCTGCGCCTTCATCAACATCGACATCGAAGCGGTGGGCAACTGGGCCGAGCGCCGCAACCTGGCCTACGCCGGCTACACCGACCTGGCGCAGCGGCCCGAGGTTTATGCGCTGATCCTGGACTGCATCGAGAAAGTCAATGCCGACCTGGCGCAGGACAGCCTGCTGGCCGGCAGCCAGATCAGCCGTTTTCTGGTGCTGCACAACGAGCTGGACGCCGACGACGGCGAGATGACACGCACCCGCAAGGTCAAGCGTGCTTATATCTCTGAGAAGTACCAGGTGTTGGTCGATGCGCTGTATGGCGGGCGGGCTGAGCAGTTCATCGAGACCGCGGTGAAGTTTGAGGACGGGCGCAGTGGCTCGGTGTCGGCCACCTTGAAGATCGTCGATGCCAAGACCTTTGCCGCGCTGAAGAAGGCCGCTTGACATGACGTCTGAAGTAAGCGTCCAGCCTGCTGACAAAGTTGTCCTGGAAGTCAACAACATCAGCCTGAGCTTTGGCGGTGTCAAGGCGCTGACCGACATCAGCTTCGATGTGCGCGAGCACGAGATCCGCGCCATCATCGGCCCCAACGGCGCCGGCAAAAGCAGCATGCTGAACTGCATCAACGGCGTCTACACGCCGCAGCAGGGCAGCATCAGCCTGCGGGGCCAGACCTTCAGCCACATGAGCAGCCGGCAAGTGGCCGAGATGGGCGTGGCGCGCACCTTCCAGAACCTGGCGCTGTTCAAGGGCATGAATGTGATCGACAACATCATGACCGGGCGCAACCTGAAGATGAAGTGCAACCTGTTCCAGCAGGCCTGGCGCTGGGGTGCGGCGCAGCGCGAGGAAGAGCAGCACCGCGAGTTTGTCGAGCACATCATCGACTTTCTGGAGATCCAGGCGCACCGCAAAACCCCGGTGGGCCGATTGCCCTACGGCCTGCAAAAGCGGGTGGACCTGGGCCGTGCGCTGGCCATGCAGCCCACGGTGCTGCTGCTGGACGAGCCGATGGCCGGCATGAACGTTGAAGAGAAACAGGACATGTGCCGTTTTGTGCTGGACGTCAACGACGAGTTTGGCGCCACCATTGTGCTGATCGAGCACGACATGGGCGTGGTGATGGACATCAGCGACCGGGTGGTGGTGCTGGACTACGGCAAGAAGATAGGAGACGGCACGCCCGCTGAAGTGCGCCAGAACCCCGACGTGATCAGCGCTTACCTGGGAACCTCTCATTGATGGGCCCGTTCCTCGAAACCCTGTTCGGCGGCCTGATGTCGGGCATGTTGTATTCGCTGGTCGCGCTGGGCTTTGTGCTGATCTTCAAGGCCAGTGGCGTGTTCAATTTTGCGCAAGGTGCGATGGTGTTGTTTGCTGCGTTGGCGATGGCGCGTTTTGCCGAATGGTTGCCGGCGCTGCTGGGCTTTGACAACAAGCTGCTGGCCAACCTGTTGGCGTTTGCCGGGGCGATGCTGGTGATGGTTGCTGTGGCCTTCGTTGTCGAGCGCCTGGTGCTGGGCCGACTGGTCAACCAGGAGGGCATCACCTTGCTGATGGCCACGCTGGGCGTCACCTATTTTCTGGATGGCCTGGGCCAGACGATCTTTGGCAGCGAGATCTACAAGATCGACATCGGTCTGCCCAAGGATCCGATGTTTCTGCTGGAGAGCACGTTCCAGGGCGGCATCCTGGTCAACAAGGAAGACTTGTACGCAGCGGTGATCGCCGCCGCGCTGGTGCTGGGCCTGAGCCTGTTCTTCCAGAAAACCGCCACCGGCCGCGCGCTGCGCGCGGTGGCCGACGACCACCAGGCCGCGCAAAGCATTGGCATTCCGCTGTCGCGGGTGTGGGTGATCGTCTGGAGCGTGGCCGGCTTTGTTGCGCTGGTGGCCGGCATGATCTGGGGCAGCAAGCTGGGCGTGCAGTTTTCGCTGTCGGTGCTGGCGCTCAAAGCCTTGCCGGTGGTGATCCTGGGCGGATTGACCAGCGTGCCTGGCGCCATCCTGGGCGGCCTGATCATCGGCGTGGGCGAAAAGCTGTCCGAGGTCTATATCGGCCCCACGCTGGGTGGCGGCATCGAGATCTGGTTTGGGTATGTGCTGGTATTGCTGGTGTTGCTGGTGCGGCCCCAGGGTTTGTTCGGCGAAAAAATCATTGATCGCGTATGAACGCGATCAATGATTTTTCGGCGAAGGCTAACTTGCGTAGCAAGTCAAGCGAAGCGTGCCGTAACCAAAAAATCATTGACCGGGTCTGACGATGCTCTACCGAGAAAACGGTCAGTTCAAGACCAGCTACCGCGCCGACCAGCAGGTCTTCCCGATCACGCAAGACCGGGTCGGCATCTGGTTGCTGCTGGCCTTTGCGGTGTTCGTGGTGCCGCTGCTGGCCGACGAATACCTGTTCCGCGCGGTTTTGATTCCATTCTTGATCCTGTCGCTGGCGGCGCTGGGCTTGAACATCCTGGTGGGCTACTGCGGGCAGATCTCGCTGGGCACCGGTGCCTTCATGGCGGTGGGGGCCTACGCGGCCTACAACTTCATGGTGCGCATCCCGGGCATGCCGCTGCTGCTGGCGGTGCTGCTGGGCGGCGGCTGTGCCACCGTGGTGGGGGTGCTGTTTGGCATCCCCAGCCTGCGCATCAAAGGGCTGTACCTGGCGGTGGCCACGCTGGCGGCGCAGTTTTTTGTCGATTGGGCGTATTTGCGCGTCTAGTGGTTCACCAACAACTCGTCATCTGGCTCGGTGTCGGTCTCCGGCCTGCAAGGGCAGGGTTTCACGATCTCCACGCCGCTGCAAAAGTACCTGTTGTGCCTGGGCTTTTTGATCGTGTTTGCGATGGCCGCCAAAAACCTGGTGCGCAGCCACATCGGCCGCGAGTGGATGGCCATCCGCGACATGGACGTGGCCGCCGCCGTGATCGGCATCCGGCCGGTGTATGCCAAGCTCAGCGCGTTTGCGGTCAGCAGCTTCATCGTCGGTGTGGCCGGTGCGCTGTGGGGCTTTGTGCACCTGGGAAGCTGGGAGCCGGCGGCGTTTTCGATCGACCGCAGTTTTCAATTGCTGTTCATGGTGATCATTGGCGGCCTGGGTTCGATCATGGGCAGTTTTTTTGGCGCGGCTTTCATCGTCGTCTTGCCGATCTTTTTGAACCAGGTGCTGCCGGCACTGGGCGCGCTGGTGGGCGTGACGATCAGCACCGCCGGTGTGGCCCACACCGAGCTGATGGTGTTTGGTGCGCTGATCG
>JANOBL010000028.1:0-9063 GCA_031411635.1 Betaproteobacteria bacterium | reverse complement strand
GTCGTCCTTGATGAGGGCGCCGACTTCGTCGGGGCTGATGACTTTCATGCGGGTCTCCGGGTTCTAGGGTTTGGCTCCCTCCCCCTGCCAGGGGGAGGGTTGGGGTGGGGGTGCGGCGGTGTCCAGGTTTCAGCGCTTGCGAGAGTCCGTGACGCGGATCACCGTCGCCAGCCCGGTATCCCCCGCCGCGCAGCCAGTGAACAAGCCGATGCCACCACCGCGCAGCACCAGTTCTTCCACCAACTCGATCACGCCGCGCAGCCCGGTGGGCGCTTGCGGGTGGCCCCAGATGATCGAGCTGCCGTAGTTGTTCATCTTCTCCCAGGCAAACCCGGTGTCGCGGGCCAGTGCGATGTCGTTCACCGCAAACGGGTTGTGGGTCTTGATCGCGTCGATCTGGTTGAAGTTGAGGCCGGCATGGCGCACGGCGTTGAGTGCCGCCGGCCCGGGCGCGGCCGGCATGTAACCCTTGTCGGCGCGGGCCATGCCAAAGCCGAGGATCTCGATCTCGATGCCGGCGTCGGTGGCCACCTCGCGCGCAATCTCGCGGGTGCTGACGATGGCGCCGGCATTGCCGTCGGCCGGGTGGGTTTGGCCACCAAAGGTGATCGTGCCGCCGTCCTTCACCGGCTTCAACTTGACCAGCCCCTCCACCGTGGTTGGGAAAATGCCCTCGTCGGCCGCCAGCACACCGGTTTGCTTCTTGAACTTTGAATCGGTCAGCGGCACCTCCACCATGTACTTGCGCTGGAAGGCCCGGTCGTCGGCCAGCGATTGCAGGTATTGCTGGTAGCGCTGGAGTTTGAGCGCATGCTGCTCGGCGGTGGAGATGCCGTAGCGCGCGGCCACGTTTTCGCCGGTGATCAACATCGGGTTCAGCGCGTACGGGTCCAGCGCCATGTTGTCGGGCACCCAGTGCTCGGTGATGCCGTAGCCGCCCGAGCCAGTCGGGTCGGGGTAGTACACCACCGGCCCGTTGGATTGGCGGTCGCACATCAGCAGCAGCGCGCAGCTTGCAGTGCCGCAGGCCACTTCTTGCGCCGCCATCTGCATCGCCCGCACGCTGGTGGCACAGGCTTGCTGGATGGTCGGGCCGCCTACCTTGTCGATGCCCATCAGGCCGGTGGCATAGGGCAGGCCGTAAAAGCTGCCTTTTTGCGGATTGGTCAGGCCCAGGAGCCCCAAGTCAATGCGCTCCATCGGGAACTGTTTGGCCGCCAGCGCCTGCTTGCCCACCACGGCCACCAGCCGCACCGCGTTCAAGTTGGCCAACGCGCCCTGCCACTTGGCAAAGGGGGTGGACCAGTAGATGCCGTAAGGCATGAAGGCGTTCATCAAGGGTCTCCTGGGTGGGCTGGGGTGTTGGGTTTTGAAGCAGCGCTTATTGTTCAACAACTGAATCAAATCTACAAGCCCACTCAGTACAAACCCTAGAAGCTATTGCGTGAAGATCGAGGATGGCGCATCATCGCGCCGCTGAATTTAATTCAAACATGCAACTATAAAGAGGTTGATGATGATCACTGATTTCACCCCCGCCAGCGGCCTGCTGGCCAGCTTGAACCTGCTGGAGATCAGCCAGGCCGGCGCTGTGCTGCACCTGCGTTTGAACCGGCCGGCCAAGCGCAATGCGATCTCGGATGGACTGATCGCGCAGATCCACAGCGCCTTTGTCAACCTGCCCGAGGATGTGCGGGCGGTGGTGGTCAGCGGCGCGGGGGATCACTTTTGCGCCGGGCTGGATTTGTCGGAGCTGGTGGAGCGCGACATCCTGTCGGCGGTGCATCATTCCCGGGGCTGGCATGCGGCGTTTGAGGCCATCCAGTTCGGCCGGGTGCCGGTGATCGCGGTGCTGCACGGTGCAGTGGTGGGCGGTGGGCTGGAGCTGGCCGCGTCTTGCCATATCCGCGTCGCCGAGCCCTCGGCCTACTTTGGCCTGCCCGAGGGCCAGCGCGGCATCTTTGTCGGCGGTGGTGGCTCGGTGCGGGTGCCCAGGCTGATGGGCACCGCGCGCATGACCGACATGATGCTGACCGGCCGGGTTTTTGATGCCCAGGAGGGCGAGCGCGCCGGGCTGATTTCCTACCTGGTGGATGAAGGCCAGGGCCTGGCCAAGGGCATCGCGCTGGCCCACAAGATCGCCGGCAACTCCCCGATGACCGGGTTTGCGGTGATGCATGCCTTGCCGCGCATCGTCGAGCAGGCGCCGTCCGAAGGCCTGTTCACCGAGAGCCTGATGGCCGCGGTGGCCAGCAACACGCCCGAGGCGCAAGACCGGCTGCGCGCGTTCCTGGAAGGGCGGGCCGGCAAGGTGGTGAAGCAATCATGAGCAGCGCTGCGTCGCCCGCCGCAAAGTACCGCCAGGTGGCCGTCGGCGGCTGCCTGGACGCCACGCTGGAAACCCGTGCCGACGACAGCCAGGTGTTGCGCTCCACCGAGGCGCTGGCCGACTATCCACGCCGCCTGACTGACCGGCTGCAACACTGGGCCAGCGTGGCGCCGGACCGCATATTTGCCGCGCGCCGTGCGCCGAACGGCGGCGACTGGGTCCGCATCAGCTACGCCCAGATGCTGGCGCGTGCCCAGGCCATCGGCCAGGCCTTGGTCGATCGTGGCCTGTCGGCAGACCGGCCGATAACGATCCTGTCCGACAACGACCTGGAGCACCTGAGCCTGGTGATGGGCGCACTGTGGGCCGGTGTGCCCACGGCCACGGTGTCGGCCGCTTACTCGCTGGTGGCGCAGGACTACGGCAAGCTGCGCCACATCCTGGGCAAATTGCAGCCCGGCCTGGTGTTTGCCAGCCATGGTGAGCCCTTTACCCGCGCCATCACCGAGTGTGTGGGCGCTGATGTGGAGGTGGTGCTCACGCAAGGCGCGGTGGCGGGCCGTACGACGACCCGGTTCGAAACGCTGCTGGCCACCGTGCCCGGCGCCGGCATCGCTGCCGCGCACGATTTGGTCGGCCCCGACACGATCGCCAAGTTCATGTTCACCTCGGGCTCGACCAAGCTGCCCAAGGGCGTGATCGTGACCCAGCGCATGTGGGTTGCCAACCAGCAGATGATTGCGCAGGCGCTGGCCTTTTTGACCCAGACGCCGCCGGTGGTGGTGGATTGGCTGCCGTGGAACCACACTTTTGGCGGCAACCACAACGTGGGCATCGTGCTCTACAACGGCGGCACGCTGTATTTGGACGATGGCAAGCCCACGCCCAAAGGCATCGCCGAGACGGTTCGCAACCTGAAAGAAATTGCGCCGACGATCTACTTCAACGTGCCCAAGGGCTATGACGAGCTGTGCTCGGCGATGAACCACGACACGGTATTGCGCGACAAGCTGTTTTCCCAGGTACAGGCGTTTGAATGTGGTGGCGCCGGCCTGTCGCAGACCAGCCTGGACGCGCTGAACCGGCATGCCGAGGCGGCGGTGGGCCAGCGCATCAAGCTGATCGCCGGCCTGGGCATGACCGAGACCGCACCCACTTGCACCCATGCGCTGTCCGATCCGTTCCGCGCCGGCCACATCGGCCTGCCGGTGCCGGGTGTGGAGGTCAAGCTGGTGCCGGCCGATGGCAAGACCGAGGTGCGGTTTCGTGGCCCCAACGTCACACCGGGTTATTGGCGCGAGCCGGAACTCACCGCCCAGGCCTTTGACGAAGAAGGTTTTTATTGCACCGGCGATGCGGTGAAGTGGGCCGACGCGGCCGATCACCGCCAAGGCCTGGTGTTCGACGGCCGCATTGCCGAGGATTTCAAGCTCTCCACCGGCACTTTTGTCAGCGTGGGCCCGCTGCGTGCGGCGCTGGTGGCCCAGGGTTTTCCGCTGGTGCAGGACGTGGTGCTGACCGGCATCAACCGCGACGAGATCGGTGCGCTGGTGTTTCCGCGTCCCGACGAATGCGCCCGCCATGCCGGCCTGCCGGAGCACACGCCGGTGGACCAGGTGCTGGCCCATCCCAGCGTGCTGGCGTTTTTCCAGACCTTGGCGCAGGCGCTGTGGGCGGCCGGCACCGGCAGCGCCAACCGCATCGCCAGGATGCATCTGCTGCACGAGCCGCCGTCGATCGACCGCGGCGAGATCACCGACAAAGGCTCGATCAACCAGCGCAATGTGCTGACGCACCGCGCTGAGTTGGTCGAGGCACTGCACAGCGGCCAGGGCATCCACGTGATCCTGCCGCCGCATTGACTCTCAACCATCGCTCAACCATCTCTCAACTCACAGGAGACAAACCATGAAGATTCAAGGACAAGCCGCCATCGTCACCGGCGGTGGATCGGGCCTGGGCGAGGCCGTGGCCCGCGCGCTGGCCGCCCAGGGCGCCAAGGTGGCGGTGCTGGATGTCAACCTGGAAGGCGCGAAGCGTGTGGCGGCCGACATCGGCGGCCTGGGGCTGAAGTGCGACATCACCGATACGCCCTCGCTCACCGCCGCGCTGGACGCCGCTGCGGCCGCCCACGGGCCTGCCCGCATCCTGATGAACATCGCCGGCATAGGCTCGGCCAAGCGCATCGTGGCCAAAGACGGCTCACCGGCGCCGATGGAAGACTTTGAGCGCGTGATCCGCATCAACCTGCTGGGCACCTACAACGTCACCCGGCTGGTGGCCGCACGCATCGCCGCGCTGCCGGCGCTGGACGAGGACGGTGAGCGTGGCGCCATCGTCTGCACCGCATCGGTGGCGGCGTTTGATGGCCAGATCGGGCAAGAGGCGTATTCGGCCAGCAAGGGCGGCATCGTCGGCATGACCTTGCCGCTGGCGCGTGACCTGGCGCAACACGGCATCCGCGTCTGCACCATCGCACCGGGGCTGTTCTTGACGCCGCTGATGCACCAGTTGCCCGAGGCCGTGCAGCAATCGCTGGCCGCGGCCATCCCGTTCCCCAAGCGCCTGGGCAAGCCCGAAGAGTTTGCCGAGCTGGCGCTGCACATCGTCAGCAATGGTCACCTCAATGGCGAGGTGATCCGCCTGGACGGCGCGCTGCGCATGGCGCCGCGCTGAGTTTTTTTACCCCTCCATCCAATCCCACCATGATCCAACGTCGACACCTCTTGCTGGCTGCTGCGGCCGGCAGCCTGCCCGTCATCACCCACGCGGCCGACCCCTTTGACACCGCCCGCATCCTCTGTGGCTTTCCGCCCGGTGGCACGGTGGACGCGGTGGCCCGCCGCGTTGCCGACAAGCTGCGCCCGGCCTATGCAATGGTGGTGTTGGTGGACAACAAGCCCGGCGCCGGTGGCCGGCTGGGCGTGGACGAACTCAAGCGCAGCAAAAACGACGGCAGCACGCTGCTGCTGACGCCGGCTGCGATGATCACGCTGTACCCGCACCTGTACCCCAAGCTGAGCTATGGCCTGGAGGACGTGACACCGGTGTGCACGGTCACCAGCGTGTCCTTTGGCTTTGGCGTCGGGCCGGCGGTGCCCGAGACGGTCAAGACCTTGAAAGACTTTTTGGCCTGGGCCAAGACCCCCAGTGCCAAGGCCAACTACGGCTCGCCGGGTGCCGGCTCACCGCCGCACTTTGTTGGCGCGCTGCTGGACAAGGAATCCGGCGTCGACATGAACCATGTGCCCTACCGCGGCAGTGCGCCCGGCATCCAGGATTTGCTGGGGGGACAAGTCACCTCGTTTGTCGGCCCGGTGGGCGATTTTCTGCCGCACATCAAGAGCGGCAAGCTGCGTGTGCTGGCCACGTCCGGCCCAAAACGGTCTCGCTTTTTGCCCGACGTGCCCACCTTCACCGAGCAGGGCTTCAAGGCGCTGGAGCAAGTGGAGTGGTACGGCGTCTTCCTGCCCGGCAAGGCCGCGCCCGAGCTGGTGCAGCGTGCGGCGGCCGGGGTGCGCGCGGCGATGATGGCGCCCGAGATGGCCGAGGGCCTGGCCAGCTTTGGCCTGGAAGTGTCGGTCAACAGCCCGGCTGAGCTGGCGCGCGCGGTGGCGGCCGAAAACGCCGCCTGGGGCCCGATCGTCAAACGCATCGGATTCACCCCAGAATCCTGATCCGCGGTCCACTGCGATGCCTGCCTATGAGCAAAACCTATATCCACCGTGTGCAAGTGCACTTTGGCGATTGCGATCCGGCAGGCATCGTGTTTTTTCCCAACTTCTCGCGCTGGATGGACCAAAGCTCGCTGCTGTTCTTCATGAGCTGTGGCGTGCCGCCCTGGCACGAGTTGTTGCGCACCCGTGGCATCGTCGGCACGCCGCTGCTGGAGATCCACACCAGGTTCTACAAGTCCGCCACCTACGGCGAGGCCATCGAGGTGCACACCACGATAGACGACTGGCGGCGCAAGGTGTTTCGCAACCGCCATGTGATCAAGCGGGGCAATGACATTCTTTGCGAGGGCACCGAGATGCGCGCCTTTGTCATCAAAGACCCGGCCGATGCCGAGCGCATCAAGGCAATAACGATTCCCGAAGACATCAAGGCGCTGTGTCTTTGATGGCTGTTTGATCCCCCGTGCTGACCCAGGAGACATCCCCCATGAAACTGATCAAGACCCTGTTGGCGACCGCCACCACCTTGTTGCTGGCCACGCCGGTGCTGGCCGACATCACTGTGGGCATCTCGCTGCCGCTCACCGGCCCGGCCTCGGGCCTGGGTATTCCGATGCAGAACTACTTCAAGCTCTGGCCCAGCAGCATTGCCGGCGAGAAGTTGAACGTGATCATCCTGGACGACGCCACCGACCCCACCAAGGGCGTGCAAAACGCGCGCAAGTTTGTCACCGAGGACAAGGTGGACATCATCATCGGATCGGCCGCCACGCCGGTGGCTGCACCGATGGCCGAGGTGGCGGCGGAAAGTGGCACGGTGCAGCTTGCCGCGTCGCCGGTGGGCCTGCCGCCCGGCAAAGATGCCTGGACCTTCCGCCTGCCACAAAGCAACGATGTGATGGCGGTTGCGGTGGTCAACCTGATGAAAAAGCAGGGCGTCAAGACCATCGGCTTTCTGGGTTACACCGATGCTTACGGTGAGCTGTGGTTGAAGGCCATCACCGCCGAGGGCGAGAAAAACGGCATCAAGGTGATCGCCAGCGAGCGCTTTGCCCGCACCGATACCGGCGTCACCGCGCAGGCCTTGAAGCTGACCGCCGCCAACCCGGATGCAATGCTGGTGGTGGCCTCGGGATCGGGCGCGGCGATGCCGGAGAAGGCGATCGTCGAGCGTGGCTACAAAGGAAAGATTTACCAGACCCATGCGGCCGCCACCAATGATTTGATGCGCATCGGCGGCAAGGATGTGGAGGGCACGTTTGTGGTGTCGGGCCCGGCCGTGGTGGGCGATTTGCTGCCCGAAAGCCACCCCAGCAAAAAGCTGGCGATGGACTTTGTTGCCAAGTACGACAAGGCTTATGGCGCTGGCAGCCACAACCAGTTTGCCGGCCATTCTTACGATGCCTTGATCGTGTTGGAGAAGACAGTGCCGGTGGCGCTGAAAAAAGCCAGGCCCGGCACCAAGGAGTTTCGCGCTGCGCTGCGTGACGCGATCGAAGGCATGGGCCGCACGGTGTTTGCCCATGGCGTGATGAACTGGACCGCCACCGACCACTGGGGCTACACGCCCGAAACCGGCGTGATGCTGGTGGTGAAGAACGGCGATTGGGCACTGGCGAACTGAGGATTGACGCCCTCCCCCGGGCAGGGGGAGGGTTGGGGAGGGGGTCGAATGCCGGCCACTTCTCCGTTGTCGTCCAGCTTCACCCGCCGCACCCCCACCCCAGCCCTCCCCCTCAAAGGGGGAGGGAGCCAAGACCTCGCCACCCCCCAATGGACTTCTCGATTGCAAGCATCCTGGCGCTGGACGGCGCCACCAACGGCGCGGTCTACGCGCTGCTGGCATTGGCCACGGTGCTGGTGTTTGCGGTCACCCGCATCATCTTCATCCCGCAAGGCGAGTTTGTGGCGTTCGGTGCCCTCACGCTGGCGATCTTCCAGACCGGCAAGGTGCCGGGCACGGTGTGGTTCTTGCTGATCCTGGCCGGTGCGGCGGCGATTGCCGATCTGATCGACGGTTTGAAGCACCACCAAGCGCTGCCGCGTGTGGCCAAGCGGGTGTTGTTGACGCTGGCCTACCCGGTGCTGATCTCGCTGCTGGCGATCTGGGCTGCACCGCGCAATTTGCCGATGCCGGTGCAGGCGGCACTCACCTTGGCGCTGGTCACGCCGTTTGGTGGCCTGATCTACCGGCTGGCCTATGAATCGCTGGCCGATGCCACGTCGCTGGTGCTGCTGATCGTCTCGGTGGGGGTGCACTTTGCGCTCACCGGGTTGGGGCTGTTTTTCTTTGGCGCCGAGGGCTTTCGCAACCCCAGCTTCTGGGACATGCGCATGGCGCTGGGGCCGTTGCAGTTGTCGGGCCAAACCATCTTCATCTTTGTCGCGTCGATTGCACTGATCGTTGCGCTGTGGCTGTTTTTCGAGCGTTCGCTGTATGGCAAGGCCTTGCGCGCCACCGCGATCAACCGGCTGGGCGCGCGGCTGATGGGCATTTCCAGCAACAGCGCCGGCCGCACCACGCTGACGGTGGCGGCTTTTATCGGCGCGCTGTCGGGTTTGCTGATCGGCCCCACCACCACGATCTTTTACGACTCGGGCTTCTTGATCGGATTGAAAGGCTTTGTCGCCGCGGTGTTTGCCGGCCTGTCCAGCTACCCGCTGGCATTGCTGGGCGCGATGCTGGTGGGGCTGTTGGAAAGTTTTGGCTCGTTCTGGGCCAGCGCCTTCAAGGAGGTGATCGTTTTCGGCTCGATCATCCCGGTGCTGCTGTGGCGGTCGCTGCGCGACCCGCACCACGAGGAACATTGAGCCATGAAGCTCCAAAAATACGGCTTCCCGATTTTTGCGCTGCTGATGCTGGCTTTGCCTGCGCTGCCGCTGCCTGATTTCTGGATCACCCAGCTCAACTACATCGGCCTGTATGCGCTGGTGTCGCTGGGCCTGGTGCTGCTCACCGGGGTGGCCGGTTTGACTTCGTTCGGCCAAGCGGCGTTTGTTGGCGTCGGGGCTTACACGGCCGCCTTCTTGGCAATCAAGGTCGGTGTCTCGCCCTGG
>JANOBL010000027.1:0-2189 GCA_031411635.1 Betaproteobacteria bacterium | reverse complement strand
CAGCCAGCGCGACGGGCCGGCGCGGCTAAAATCCCGCGATTGCTAAGGAACCTGCATGAAACCCATTGTTGGCAGCATCGTTGCGCTGGTGACACCGATGCACGATGACGGCAGCGTCGACTATGACGGCCTGCGCAAGCTGATCGACTGGCACGTGGCCGAAGGCACCGATTGCATCGGTGTGGTCGGCACCACCGGCGAATCGCCGACCGTCACGGTCGAAGAACACTGCGAGATCATCCGCGTCTGCGTCGGCCACGCCAAAGGCAGAGTCGCGGTGATGGCCGGCACCGGCGGCAACTCCACCGCCGAGGCCATCGAGCTGTCGCGCTACGCGCTGAAGGTGGGCGCCGATTGCAGCTTGTCGGTCGTGCCCTACTACAACAAGCCGTCGCAAGAAGGCATCTACCAGCACTTCAAGGCCATCGCCGAAGCGGTCGACATCCCCATGGTGCTCTACAACGTGCCGGGCCGCACGGTTGCAGACATGCAGCCCGAGACCACCCTGCGGCTGGCGCAGTTGCCCGGCATCGTCGGCATCAAGGAAGCCAGCGGCGACATCGAACGCGCCTGCTGGCTCATCAAGCTGGCGCCGGCCGGCTTCTCGATCTATTCGGGCGACGATGGCACCGCCGTGGCGCTGATGCTGCTCGGTGGTCATGGCAACGTGAGCGTTACCGCCAACGTCGCTCCGCGCGCGATGCACGAGCTGTGCATGGCGGCCATCGCCGGCAACGCCAAGGAAGCTGCGGCGATGCACTTGAAGCTGCTGCCGCTGCACAAGAGTTTGTTCGTCGAGTCCAGCCCGGCGCCCACCAAGTGGGCGATGTCGCGGCTGGGCCACTGCCGGCCCGATGTGCGGCTGCCGATCACGCCGTTGACGCCGGCCGGCCAGGATTTGGTGGATGGCGCCTTGCGCGACGCCGGCCTGCTTTGACAACAAAACCACGGCTGCGGCCGTGTCTGCGCTAGCGCTTTTCAGCGCGCCCTGGAGACTCTCACTGTGAATGCTGTTTTTGCTCTTTCCGTGCTGCCTGCCACCCCGCTGCGTGCCGCCCTGCTGCTGCTGGCGCTGTCGGCGGCGGGTTGCTCGTCGCTCGACGGTTTGGTGTCGGGCGAAAAATTGGATTACCGCTCACAAGCCGGCAAAACCCAATCGCTGGATGTACCGCCCGACCTGAGCCAGTTGGCGCGCGATGGCCGCTACCAGCCGCAGGCCGGTGTGGTCAGCGCGGCCGCCTTGCGCACACCCACGGTGGCACCGGCGGCGGCAGCGCCGTCCAGCGTGGCCCCGGTGGCGCTGGGCGACATGCGCATCGAGCGCCAGGGCAACAGCCGCTGGCTGGTCACCAGCCTGCCGCCGGAAACGCTGTTTCCGCTGCTGCGCAGCTTCTGGGCCGAGCGGGGTTTTTCGCTGGCCGAAGACAGCGCCGATATCGGCGTGATGGAAACCAACTGGGCTGAAAACCGCGCCAAGCTGCCGCAGGATTTTGTTCGCAGCACCATCGGCCGGGTGTTTGACAACGCCTACAGCACCGGCGAGCGCGACCGCTTCCGCACCCGGGTGGAGCGCACCGCCAGCGGCAGCGAGGTGTTCATCAGTCACCGGGGGGTGGTGGAGGTGTACACGACGCCACTGCGCGACACCACGATGTGGACCTACCGGCCCAGCGACCCCGATCTGGAAGCCGAGTTTCTGACCCGGCTGATGGTCAAGCTGGGCAGCAAGGAAGAAGCCGCCCGCAACACCGTGGCCGGCGCCCCTGCCGCGCCAGTGAAGGCCCGCACGGCCACCGTGGCCACCACCGCCGCGATGGAACTGGACGAGCCGTTTGACCGCGCCTGGCGCCGGGTGGGCTTGGCGCTGGACCGCAGCGGCTTCACGGTGGAAGACCGCGACCGCACCGCCGGCCTGTACTTTGTGCGCTACGTCGATCCCAAATCGGCCGGCAAGGAAGAGCCCAACTTCTTTGCCAAGCTGTTCAGCAGTGACAAAGAAGCCGGCCGGCCGCAGCGCTACCGGGTGCTGATCAAGGCCAGCGGCAGCAAGTCCCAGGTGACGGTGCAAAACAACCTGGGCACGGCGGACGACAGCGAGCCCGCGCGCCAGATTGTTGGGCGCTTGATCGACGAGCTGCGCTGAGCGGGCGGCCGGCTACACGCCGGCGATCTCAAAACCCGGGGTTGGC
>JANOBL010000026.1:0-8823 GCA_031411635.1 Betaproteobacteria bacterium | reverse complement strand
TACACCGCGGTGTCTGTGCTGGCCGCGCTGGCGCGCCGCAATCAGACCGGTCTGGGCGACAGCATCGACATCGCAATGCTCGACGTCCAGGTTGCCACGCTGTCCAACCAGGCGATGAACTACCTGTTGTCGGGCAAGGTGCCCAAGCGCAATGGCAACGCGCATCCCAATATCCAGCCGCAGGACGTTTATGCCTGCGCCGACGGGGACGTGATCCTGGTGGTTGGCAACGATGGCCAGTTTGCCAAGCTGTGCGACGTGTTTGGCCGCCCCGAATGGGTCAGCGACGAACGTTTTGCCAGCAATGCGCAGCGGGTTCGCAACATCGGCGAGTTGTCGGGCATGCTGCGCGACCTGTTTGCCGAATGGGAACGCGAGCGCCTGATCGCCGCGCTTGACACAGCCGGTGTGCCTTGCGGCGCGATCAACTCGGTGGCCGACGTGTTCAAGGATCCGCAGGTCAAGGCGCGCGGCATGCTGAAGCAGGTGCCGCACCCGAGTGGTGTCGACGTGCCGCAGTTGTGCACGCCGATGCGCTTTGCCGACACGCCGCTGGCCACCCAGACTGCGCCGCCGCTGCTGGGGCAGCACAGCGACGAGATCCTGGCCGAACTGGGTTATGCCGCTGCCGACATTGCAGCGCTGCGCGCCGCCGGAGCGATCTGATGGCCGCGATGATGCAACTCCACTGGTCGCCAAAGTCACCCTATGTGCGCAAGGTGATGATCGCCGCGGGCGAGCTGAACCTGCTGCCGGCGCTGGCGCTGTTGCGCTCGGTGGCCGCAATGCGCCAGCCCAACCAGCGCTTGATGCAGCACAACCCGTTGTCGAAGATTCCAACCCTGGTGCTGGACAACGGCTTCACGCTGTTTGATTCGGTCGTGATCTGCGACTACCTGAACGACCTTGCCGACGGCCCGCTGTTTCCCCGCCAAGGCCAGCCCAAGTGGCAAGCGCTGCGCTGGCATGCGCTGGGCGACGGCATGCTGGACGCCGCCATCCTGTGGCGCAACGAGCGCGAGAAGCAGGCCGCACTGCCGGCGCTGCTTGACGCTTTTGAGCTGAAGATGCGGGCCGCGCTGAAACAGCTCGATGGCGAGACGCAGGCCCTGGCCGAAGCCCCGTTCAGCATCGGCCACATCGGCATCGGCTGCGCCCTCGGCTACCTGGATTACCGCTTCCAGGCACTGGCCTGGCGTGGTGTCGCACCTGGCCTTGCGCAATGGTTCGAAGAGCTTGCCGCGCGCCCCTCGTTCAAATCCACCGAGCCTGTCGATGGCTGAGCGCACAAGACGCACGCAGCTTGCAGGCCGGTGACCTGCGCCACCGGCTGCCAGCCATGGTTGCCGGCCTGGACGCCTTGCGCGAACGGCAGGCTTTGAGCGCCCACGCTGCCGATGAGATTGGCAACGTGCACGGGTGACCGCTGATCAAGAAGAAGCGCGCTGCACGCGCCGCACTCACTCACTCACGCGCTCACTCCAACGTGAGATTGCCCTTCTTGACCACCGCTGCCCACTTCACCGATTCCTGATCCATCAACTGGCGATACTCTTGCGGCGTGTTTGTCATCGGTACCGCGCCTATCGCCGCAAGCTGCTTGCGGACTTCGGGCTGGGCCAGCACCTTCACCAGCGCGGCGTGCAGCTTTTGCGTGATGACGGGCGGCGTGGCGGCCTGGGCAATGATGCCGTAGTTGGATTCGACCCGCACACTGGGCAGGCCCAGCTCGGCCGTGGTTGGCACATCGGGCAGCATCTCGGTGCGGTTCGCGCCCGAAACGGCCAGTATCTTCACCCCCTTCGACAAAAATGGCAGCAAAGCGGGCAGGTCGGCGGCAAACACCTGCACTTCGTCACCGAGCAGTGCAGTCACCGCCGGCGCTGCGCCCTTGTACGGCACATGGATCATCTTGATGCCCGTCTCCTGCATCAACAGCTCGGCGCCCAGATGCGGCGTTGTCACATTGCCGGCCGACGCGAAGTTGAGCTTGCCCGGCTGATGCTTGGCCAGTGCGATCAGTTCCTTCAGCGTCTGCACCTTCACCCCGGGGCCGACGGCAATCACCTGCGGCACGCGTGCCACCAGGCTCACGTAGTTGATGTCCTTCACCTGGTAGGGCAGCTTTTGCAGATGAGGCAGCACGGTGATTGCGCCGGGCACGCCAAAGCCGAAAGTGTAGCCATCGGGGTCGGCCTTGATCGCAGCGTCCATGCCGATGGACCCCGACGCGCCGGCCTTGCTTTCGACAAACACCGTCTGACCCAGCTCGGTGCCCAGCCGGGGCGCGATCGCCCGGGCGATCTGGTCAACCGGGCCACCGGCGGCGTAGGGCACGATCAGCTTGATGGCCTTGGTGGGCCACGCCGCTTGCGCAAACGCGGCCGACAGCGGAAAGGCCGCACCGATTGCGGTGCCCAGCAGGCTTGCGAGAAGGGTTCGTTTCAGCATGGTTTGTCTCCGGTGTCGGGTTGCAGTGCAGGGACTCTAGGAGCTCAGCGCAGCGGGTGCTAGGGCGCGGTATGAAACGCTGAGTTGCCTGCAGCCCCAACTCGCGGCGGCATCGCCAAGACCTGGTTTGCACAATCAACCTGGGAGGTGACGGCTATCAGTTGTAAAGCCGTGTCGGGTTGCTGACGAGGATCTGCTGGAACAGGGCCTCATGCCCGGTCCAGGCCTTGGCCAGATCAAGCATGGCTGCGGCATCCGGCGCCGGGTTGACACGCAGGTGCGGCCAGTCGCTGCCCCACACCAGTTGCCCAGGATTGGCTTCAAGCATCCTTTCGTGAAACAGGCGCCCGACGTCGGGGCTGGGTGCGTCGAACAGGTTGCGGTAGGCGCAGAGCTTGACCCACACCGTGCCGGTTTCCAGCAACGACAGCAGGGTGCAAAAACCGGGATCATCGACGCCCAAACGCCAGTCGAAACCACCCATGTGGTCGATGACCACCGGCAAAGGCAGGCGCCGCAGGTCGGCCGCGATGCCGGGCAGCGCGCGGCAGTCGGTCCACAACTCTGCATGCAGTTCGGCTTTGGCCAGCGCGGGCGCCAGCGTCAGCAAGTGGTCAAACGAGGCGCTGCCGGCAAAGTTGCCGCCGCTGCGGTGGCTGAAGCGTGCGCCGCGCACGCCCTTGGCGCGCAAGCCCTCCAGGCTTGCAAAATCGCCGGGCCGGGCAACGATGACGCCGCGAAGCTGCGGTTGTGCGGCAAGGGCATCGAACAGCAGCGCGTGGTCGCCGGCATAGGCGCTGGGATGCACCAGCACACCGTGCGACAGCCCCAGGCGCTGCAGCAGTGCCAGGTGTTGCGCCGGTGTTGCCTCGGGTGGTGTGTGGCTGGGATTTGGCGCCAGCGGGTACAGCGCGTAGGGGCCAAACACATGCGCGTGGCAGTCCCAACCGGTCACGCCGTCGCTCATGCCAGCGCACCGTGTTGCGGCAGTGGAAACGCCGGCAACACACCCTCGGGCAGCGCAATCTCATGCGCGTTCAAGGTCATCGCCACCATCGTGTAATAGCCAACCAGCGCGGTCAGCTCAACCACGCTGCGCTCGCCGAATCGATGCAAGGCTTTTGCATAAGTCGCGTCGGACACCGACTTGGATTGATTCAACTCGACGGCAACCTGGTACACGGTGGCCTCGTCTTCTCCCAGGCCAGGTGGCGAGGTGCCGGCAAGAATCGCCTCGATGATGGTTTGTTCGATGCCGACCCGTTCACTCTCAAGCCGGTGGGCATACCACTCAAACGGGGAGTTGCAGGCCCGGCCGGTGACCAGGATCGCAATCTCCGACAACCGTGGCGACAGCGTGGTGTTGTAGCGCAGCAGTTCGCCCAGCGCTGACCAGCGCTCGGCCAGTTCGGGGTTGTGCAGCGCAGCGCGCAGCGGGCCCTGGATCCTGCCGCGCTTGCCAGCAATGATCTTGTCGTGCACGCGGCGCTGCTCGGGCGTCATCGTCTCGGGTGCTGGCAGTGAAATTCGCGGCATCGTGGCAACTCCTTGGGATGCTTGCGAGCTTAGCGGTGCCAGCCGTCAGGACCGATGCCTTGGGCGGCATCGCTGTTATGCCTGGTTTGCGGCGCAGTGCGACATCCTGACGACCGAAACCTGCGAGCGGCTGGCCTTGCTGCTGATCGAATCTGCGCAGGACTACGGTGGTCTGCGCGACCTTTGCCGCGCCGACGAGATCGACCTGCATGTTGTCGCGCCGCTGTTCAACGCGATCGGCGCCAAGATTTTTGCCGGCAGCAACGAAATCCAGCGCAACATTCTGGCCAAACAGGTTCTCGAGTTGCCGGGTTGACGGCGCAGCGCTGAGGCCTGGCCGAAGTGCTCTACACCCTCTCAGGCACGAGGCAGGCGGTACAGGCCGCAGATCTTGTTGCCGTCGGGGTCGCGCAGATAAGCCAGGTAGAGCCGGCCGGTGACGCCTTCGCGCACACCGGGGGGGTCTTCGCAGGGGGTGCCGCCGTTGGCCACGCCAGCGGCAAACCAGGCATCGGCCTGATCGGCCGACTGGCAGGCAAAACCGACAGTGCCGCCATTGCCCACCGTGGCAGGCTGCCCGTTGATCGGCAGGCTCACCGAAAAAACGCCGGTCGGCGTGCGCCAGAAAACCCGGTGGCGGTCTACCACCCCGGCGGGCACGCCCAGCGCGCCCAGCACGGCGTCGTAAAACGCCTTGGATTGGTCCAGGTGGTTGGTGCCGATCATGATGTGCGAAAACATGTTGCGTGGGTCTCCGGGTGGACGTCTGAAACGTCGGGTTGCAGGGGCGATCGGCATGATGACAGGCCCCGGCCTGCTGGCGCTCAGTTCACCTGCCGGTCGCGCCCCTGCCAGTACGGCGCACGCAGCGCCCGGCGCAGGATCTTGCCGGTCGGGTTGCGTGGCAGCTCGGGGACCACATCCACGCTCTTGGGCAGCTTGAAGCCGGCAATGCGATCACGCGCCCAGGCGATCACGCTGGCCGGGTCTACCGTGTGGCCGGGCCGGGGCACACACACGGCCTTCACCGCCTCGCCCCAGGTGGCGTCGGGCACGCCGATCACCGCCACGTCGGCCACGTCGGGGTGGCCATAGATGGCGTTCTCCACCTCGGCCGGGTAGATGTTTTCGTCGCCGCTGATGATCATGTCCTTCACCCGGTCGTGGATGTAGACATAACCGTCGGCATCCAGGGTGCCGGCGTCGCCGGTGAAGACCCAGCCGTCGGCGGTTTTGGTGCGGGCCGTGGCCTCGGGCTGTTTCCAGTAGCCCAGCATGTTGTTGCTCGAGCGGGTCACGATCTCGCCCACCTGGCCGGGCGGCAGGGCCTGCCCAGCGCTGTCAACGATCTTCAGCGCCACGCCGGGCACCGGCTTGCCGGCGGCCCGCATGCGTGGGCTGCCGTTCGGATCGTGGTCCTGGGGCGGCAGCATCACCACGGTGCCGGTGGTCTCGGTCATGCCGTAGGCCTGGGCAAACTCGCAGCCAAAGGCGCGCACGCATTGGCGCAGCAGTTCCAACGGGATCGGCGCCGCACCGTAGAAGATGTACTTCAGGCGGCTGAAATCGGTTGTTGCGCAGCGCGGGTGGTTGACCAGCATCTGCAGCGCTGCGGGCACCGCAAAAAAGCGGGTCACGCCCTCTTGCTCGATCGCGTCGAACACCGCATCGGGGTTGAACTCGGCCAACACGCAGCCGCACACACCGCCGGCCAGCGCCATGAAGCCCAGGCCGGTGCCGCCGATGTGCGCGCAGGGCATGGCCACCATGACCACCTCGTTGTCGCGCCAGAAGGCCCAGGGCAGGTTGGCCTGCTGGGCCGCCCGGCGCAGGCCAAACAGGTTGCGGTTGCACAGTTCCACCCCCTTGGGATGGCCGGTGGTGCCCGAGGTGTAGAGCTGCAGGATCGCGTCTTCGGTGCCGCTGGGCGCAAACGCGGCCAGCGCGCTGCCGTCGATCCAGGCCCAGGCCTCGTCGGCCGACAGCACCCGCTGCACCTGGGGCAGTTGCGGTGCCATCGCACGGGCATCGTCGGCAAAACCATCACCGGCAAAAATCAGCTTGGCGTCGGTGTCGCCCACGATGTAGTGCCGCTCGGCTGCGGCCAGGCGCCAGCCCACCGGCACCATCACCACCCCGATGCGCGCTGCGCCAAACAGCAGCGTGAAGTACAGCACCGCGTTTTTGCCCAGCCAGGCGATGCGGTCGCCCTTGGTCAGCCCTGCGGCCAACAGCGCCACCGCCACGCGGTGGGTGCTGGTTTCCAACTCGGCAAAGTTGATGCGCCGCTCGCCCACCATGGCGGGCTGGTTGGGCCGGTCAGCCGCCCAGTGGCGGACAAAGGCATCGACGGTGAGCAGTTCAGGGGCGTCCATGGCGCTGGGCCCGGTGGCGACACCGGGTGGGCGTGTGGGTGGGCATGACGGGAGGGCCACTCTATCCGCTGGCCTGTGCACCGGGGTCCGGCGCACCGGGGTCGGCCTGCAGCGCGCCGGCGCGCAGCCGGTCCAGCACCCGCGAGCACAACACCACACCCAGCACACCAAACAACACCACGCCCAGGCCATAGCCCGCCAGCACCCCCTTCAGGCCAAACCAGCGGCTGCCCAGCCAGATGAACGGCAGCACGCCCAGCGTGGCACGGCTCCAGTTCAGCGCGGTTGAATACAGCGCAAAGCCCAGGTTGTTGAAGGCTGCATTGGCGACAAACAGCGCGCCGTTGAAGATGAAGCCGCCAGCGACGAAGCGGCAGAAAAACTCGATCAGCTCGCGTGCCGGCCCCACCGCGCCAAACAGGTCGCTGATCAGGCCGCTGCCCAGTGCCAGCAGCGCCCAGACCACCAGCACGTAGACCAGCACCACCCGCAGGCTGGTGTTCAGCACCTCGCGCAGCCGGTCATGGCGGCCGGCGCCCAGGTTCTGGCCGATGATCGGCCCGATCGAGCCCGACAGCGCAAACAGGCCGACAAAGGCCACCGGGATGATGCGGACCACCACCGCCCAGCCCGCCACCGCGCTGTCGCCGTACGGTGCGATCGCCGCGGTGACCAGCGCATTGCTCACCGGCGTGGCGATCTGGGTCAGCACCGCTGGCAGGCCGATGGCCAGGAATGGCCGCAGGGTCTGGCGCAACGCCGCCGCGTCGGGCCAGACGATCAGCCGGTGCACTTTCAGCAGCGCCGGCAGGCCAATGGCCAGCATCGCACAGCGCGCCAGCACGTTGGCCACGGCGGCGCCGTCCAGGCCCCAACCAAAGCCGAAGATCAGCAACGGGTCCAGCACCGCCGTGGCAGCGCCAGCGCCCAGCGTGACAAACATCGCGCGGCGCGCATCGCCCTGCGCGCGCAGCAGCGCGCTCAGGCCCATGCCCAGGCCCAGCAACGGCGCCGAGGGCAGCACGATCTGCAGGAAGCGTTGCGCGTACTGGGCGGTCTGGCCGGTGGCGCCCAGCAGGCCCAGCAAGCTGCCGACAAACGGCAACAGCAGCGCCGCACCCAGCGCCAGCGCCAGCACCATCCACACCAGCGTGGCACCGGCCAGCAGCCGGGCTTGGGCCTGATCGCCCTGACCCAGCGCACGCGCGACCAGCGCCGACACCGCAATCGACAGGCCGATGGCCAGCGACGTGACGAAGAACAGCAGCGTGCCGGCGTAGCCCACCGCAGCCGCCAGTTGCTTCTGGCCCAGCAGCGAGATGTAGAACAGGTTGAGCAAGTCCACCGCAAACAGCGCCACCAGGCCGATCGAGCTGGTGGCCGCCATCGTCAGCACATGCCGCAGCACGGCGCCGGAGACGAACTTGCCGGCAAGCGGTGCGGCCGGTGTGGCCGTGGCGGTATTGAGGGGGGTGGACATCGGCGGGATCAGTCGTGGGTTTTTGGGGCGCAGAACGGTCGCTGAAAAAACCGGTCGCTCGACATCAAAGGCCTGCTTTCCAGCGCCGCAACGGCAGCGCGTTGCTGACCACGCTGACACTGCTGAAGGCCATCGCCGCACCCGCGATCACCGGGCTCAGCAAGCCGGCCGCCGCCAGCGGGATGCCCACCAGGTTGTAGGCGAAGGCCCAGAACAGGTTTTGCCGGATCTTGGCGCAGGTGCGGCGCAAGATGTCAATCGCATCGGCCACCAGCGCCGGGTCGCCGCGCATCAGCGTGATGCCGGCGGCGTGCATGGCCACGTCGGCGCCGGTGATCAGCACCGAGCGGATGCCCATTTTTTGCAAGGCAGTGACGGCCGCTGCGGCGCTGGCCTTGGGTGCATCGCCGAAGGCCAGCAGGCCGAGCAGGCTGGGCTGGGTGGATGTGTTGGGGGGTGCGTTGGCTGGCGCGCTGGACGGCAGCTCCGCCAGCCACGAAACCGTGCAGCCGCGCGCCTGCCATTGGGCCGCCTCGCTGTCCAGCACAGCCACATCAACCCCCAACTCGTGCAAGAAGCGGCTGCTGCCCAGGCGCAGGTCGCGGCCATCCACCCGTGCTGCCACACCCTGGCCCGCCACCGCGCGCACGCCGCTTGCGGGCGCGATCACCAGCCCCTCGCTTTTTGCCGTGCTCGTCACCGCGGCAGCCAACGCATGCTCGCTGCCGGCCTGCACCGCAGCGCTGGCGGCCAGCAGCGCTGCACGCTGCAGCGCCGGGTTGGCGCCGGCGGGCGCCGCGGGCGCCGCCGCCATCAATTCGGGCTTGCCCACAGTCAGCGTAACGGTCTTGTCAAAGGCCACCGCCGTGACGCCATGCGCCACCTCCAGTGCCTCGGCGTCCTTGACCAGGATGCCGCGCTTGGCGGCGCCGCCGGTGCCCACCATGATCGCGGTTGGCGTGGCCAACCCGAAAGCGCAGG
>JANOBL010000025.1:0-1895 GCA_031411635.1 Betaproteobacteria bacterium | reverse complement strand
GCCACCACTCCGAGCGTCACGCGCGCAAGGACGCCGAGCGCATCCAGAACGGCATGAGAAAGGCAGCTCAGGCTTTCGACACAGCCGACTATTGGAAGCGCCGCGCCGTGGCTGCGATCGGGCACGCCAAGTACAAGGAGCGGCCTGATGTCCGGGCCCGGCGCATCAAGACCATCGAGGCCGACAAGCGCAAGCAGGAGCGCACCCGTGCCGAGGCGGTGGGCTTTCTGTCGCAGTGGAACCGTGGGGGTAGCGAGCCGATGACGATGGAGCGCGCGACGGCCATCGCCAACCTGGACTATTGCTCACGCAGCTACTCGCTTGCCGACTACCCGCGCGATCCGCCGGCGTCGCAGTATGAAGGCCAGACGAGCCTGTGGTCTGCGCTCACTGGTGGCATCGTCGACGCCGACCAAGCCCGCAGGTTGGCCTGCGAGATGCACACCCGAGTGGTTGTCTTCTCCGGCCGCTGGATCGAGCACTACGGCAACCGACTGGCCTACGAGCGCGCCATGCTGGCCGACGCCGGCGGCACGATCGCTGACAAGACCGGACTCGAGAGGGGCGGTGCTGTGCGCTGCTGGGTTGGGCGCGGTACGTGGGTCTACATCCAGAAGGTCAACAAGATCAGCGTCACCCTGCTGGACAACTGGGGCAACGGCGGCGCCAACTTCACCCGTACCGTCGCGTTCGACAAGCTGGCCGGCGTGATGACGGCCGCGCAGGTTGAGCAAGGACGAAGCGCCGGCCTGTTGGTCGAGCTGGCCAACAAGACCGGTTTCACGTTGCTTGCGGCACCGACCGACGAAAACAAGGACGCCCCGTCGCCCAAGCGGGCGGAGACAGGCGCCCAGGCGGTCGAGCCCGACGAGCTGCGCACCGACGTCGAGGCGATGCGGGCCACTGTCAAGGCCGGCGTACAGGTGGTCAGCGCGCCGCAGCTCTTCCCGACGCCGCGCGCCCTGGCCGCGCGCATGGTGGATCTGGCCGGCCTGGCCATCGGCATGCGAGTGCTGGAGCCGAGCGCGGGCACGGGCCAGCTGTTGGAGGCATTGCCCGGGATCGTGCCCTTCGGCCTGGTGCGCCAGACTGCGCTGCAGGTGGTGGCCGTGGAGGTGAACGCAGCGCTTGCCGCGCGCCTGGCCTGCAGCGGCCTGGCCGGCACAGTGCGGTGTGCTGACTTTCTGCAGTGCAGCGCCGATGTCGAGGACCTGGGCATGTTCGACGCCGTGCTGATGAACCCGCCTTTCGCGCAGGGCGCCGACATCGAGCACATCACCTATGCCCTGAAGATGCTGAAGCCGGGCGGCCGCCTGGTGGCCCTGTGCGCGAACGGCCCGCGTCAGAACGCAAGCCTTCGCCCGATGGTCGAGGCACGCGGTGGCGAGTGGGAGGAGCTGCCGGCCGACACCTTCAAGGAAGAGGGCACCGGCGTGCGGGTGGCGCTCATCTCGATGCAGGCTTGAGGAAGGACCGCAGGCCCCGGCGGCCCTGCGCTGGGGCGCAGGGCGATCCGCTCTCTTCGGGGCGCTGCCCCGAGGGCGCGGGCCCCAACCCCGGCCGCCTGTCTCCTGACGGTCGGCGGCGGTCGGCATGTGCCGACGCTCGTCGAATGCAGAAGCGGCCGGGGCAGCGCGGGGCCCCTTGCCGCGCCGGGAAGACCTCCATAGAGCAGCCCTTGTGCGACAATGTCTTACAAGCTTTGGAACTGCCGTGGACACCACTCTGACTGTTCGCCTGGACACCCAGCTCAAGGACGACGCCGAGCGCACGCTCGACAGTCTGGGCCTGTCGATGTCGTCGGCGATCCGGGTGTTCCTGACCCATGTCGTCGCCCAGAAGGCGCTGCCTTTTCCGGTGCAGGCTGCGCCGGTGCAGGCCGCAGCGGACGTTCA
>JANOBL010000024.1:0-2136 GCA_031411635.1 Betaproteobacteria bacterium | reverse complement strand
ATCGCCGCGCTGCACCGGGTGGACCCGATGGCCATCGGCCTGGCCGGTTTTGGCAAGGTGGGAGGCTATGTGGAGCGCCAGGTCAAGCGCTGGACGCAGCAGTACCGCGCCGCCGAGACCGAACCGATGGCGGCCGCCGATGCGCTGATCGACTGGCTGCCGCAGCATTTGCCGGCCGAGGGCCTGACCCGCATCGTGCACGGCGACTACCGGCTGGACAACGTGATGTTCCACCCCACCGAGCCGCGCATCCTGGCGGTGCTGGACTGGGAGCTGTCCACCCTGGGCGATCCGCTGGTGGACTTTGCCTACCACTGCATGACCTGGCGCATGCGCAACGCCCCCACCACACGCGGCCTGGGCGGCGAAGACCTGGCCGCGCTGGGCATCCCGGACGAGGCCGCTTATTTGCAGACTTATCTGCGCCGCACCGCCCAGGCCGAGCGCCAGATCAGCGCGGACGAATGGGGTTATTACCAGGTGTTCAACATGTTCCGGCTGGTAGGAATCTTGCAAGGCATCCTGGGCCGGGCGCTGCAGGGCAATGCGTCCAGCCCGCAGGCGCTGGAGGCCGGCCAGCGCGCCAAGCCGCTGGCCGAGCAGGCCTGGGCGCTGGCGCAAACCTTGTATGCCAGGTGAGCGGCCGCTGCAGCATCAATCCGCGCGGTAAATCACACGAATCCTTGCAAGTGCTTGCCGTGGGCTGAGTGTTTCTTGGCGACCATGCCCCGGCCAGAGATGGGGTACGGTTGTCATCAGATGCGCCGCAGGTGGGCGCCAACCGCCGCAACAGCCCTTGGCGATGAGGGGTTGTGGTGGGCATGGCCAAGAACACGGGGGATAGTCGCCGCGCGCCAAGTCGGTGGGGCGCGTTGCTGCGCCTGCTGGCCGTGCTGGTGCTGCCCGGCGCGGCGCTGGCGGCCGATCCACAGCTCACCGCCTGGACCATAGCCCCGCTGGTGGTGCCGGCCTGCGGCAGCTTCAGCTTCACGCTGGGCATCAACAACACCGCGGTGGACGCGGCCAACAATGCCCGCTTGTCGTTGACTGTGCCGTCGGGCGCAGTGTTTGTATCGGCCACACCGGCGTCGCAGAACTGCGCACTGGCCGCCGGCAGCAGTACCACGGTGCTGTGCATCCTGGGCACGCTGGGCGCCAATGGCAGCGATCCACGCAGCGTGGTGATGACCTGGCGCGCCACGGTGGCCGGCCCGGCGGTGATCACCGCCAACAGCCTGCTCACCGCCGACAACGACACCACACCGGCCAACAACACCGACAACCGCGCCGTCACGGTGATAGAAGGTGCCAACCTGGCGCTGGCCAAAGCGTGCACACCCAATCCGGTGATCGGTGGCGCCAATGTCACGTAAACGCTGAACGTCAGCAATGCCGGGCCGATTGCCGGCGACGCGATGGTGATCACCGACCACCTGCCGCCATCGGTGAGTTTTTGTGTCGGCCACCGGCACCGGTTGGACTTGCGACCATGCGGCGGGTGTCGTGACCTGCAGCCGCAGTGCGGCGCTGGCGGTGGGCGCGGTGGCGCCGCCGGTCAGGTTGATCGGCACCGTCAACGCCGCCGCTGGCACCGTGACCAACAGCGCCAGCGTGGCACCGTCTGGCGGCGGCGTGGCCGATCCCGATACCAGCGACAACACCGCACTGGCCAGCGTCAGCGTGGTGCCGGGCGCTGATCTGCGCATCGCGCAGAAATCGGTTGCCTCGGCGCTGCCGGCCACGGCCGGCGACAACATCAGCTTTGTGATCCAGCCGCGCAACAGCGGGCCGGCCGATGCGGTCAATGCGGTGGTCAGCGATGTGCTGCCCGCCGGCTGGACCTTTGTCTCGGCCAGTGGCCCGAACTGGGTTTGCAGCAACAGCGGCCAGACGATGAGCTGCATCCGGGCCAGCTTTGCGGTGGGTGCCACCGACAACCTCAGCGTGGTGGCGCGTGCCCCTGCCAGTGCCAGTGCAAGTGCAAGTGTTGCGGCGGCCGGCACCACATTTACCAACACCGCCAGCATCAGCAGCGCCACGCCCGATCCGGTGGGTACCATCAACAGCGGCGCGGCCGATGTGCTGGTGCGGCGTGATGGTGCCGACCTGCGCCTGGCCAAGACCAAAACACCCAAC
>JANOBL010000023.1:0-1640 GCA_031411635.1 Betaproteobacteria bacterium | reverse complement strand
GTTATTTTGACGACACGATCATCGAGCAATACGTGACCAGCGCGGTGAATGCGGCTCTGATGAATCTAGAAGCGCGTCCAGCGCCCGCAGGCGAAATGACTGTGGTGCTAGGACCTGGCTGGCCAGGTGTGTTACTCCACGAGGCCGTGGGGCATGGGCTAGAGGGCGATTTCAACCGCAAGGGATCGAGCGCCTTCGCGGGCATGATCGGCAAGCGCGTGGCGGCCAAGGGCGTGACGGTGCTCGACGACGGCACAATCGCCGACCGCCGCGGCAGCCTGAACGTCGACGACGAAGGCTGTGCGTCACAGCGCAATGTGCTGATCGAAGACGGCATCCTGAAGGGCTATATCCAGGACTCGATGAACGCCAGGCTGATGGGCGTCAAAGCCACCGGCAATGGCCGCCGCGAGAGTTACGCCCATGTGCCGATGCCGCGCATGACCAACACCTACATGCTGAACGGCGACAAGACCAAGGAAGAGATCGTTGCCAGCATCAAGCGTGGTCTGTACGCCACCAACTTTGGCGGCGGCCAGGTGGACATCACCAGCGGCAAGTTCGTGTTTTCGGCCAGCGAGGCGTTCTGGGTTGAAAACGGCAAAATTCTGTACCCGGTGAAGGGTGCCACGATCATCGGCAACGGCCCGGATGCTTTGACCCGCGTCAAGATGATTGGCAACGACATGGCGCTCGACACCGGCGTGGGCGTGTGTGGCAAAGAGGGCCAGAGCGTGCCGGTGGGCGTGGGCCAGCCCACCTTGCGCATCGATGGGCTGACGGTGGGCGGCACGGCCTGAACCAGGCTAACGCATGAATGACGCGGTCACGCTGGCCGACATCGAGGCAGCCGCCAAGCGCCTGGCCGGCCATGTGCTCGATTCACCGTTTGTCGAATCAAAAACGCTGTCGCAGATCATCGGTGCCCAGGTTTTTTTGAAGTTCGAGAACCTGCAGTTCACCGCGTCCTTCAAAGAGCGTGGTGCGCTGAACAAGCTGGCCGCGCTGCTGGCATCCGGCGTGCCGCTGCGTGGCGTGATTGCCGCGTCGGCCGGCAACCATGCCCAAGGTGTGGCCCACCATGCCCAGCGGCTGGGCTTGCGGGCGGTGATCGTGATGCCGGTGCTGACGCCGATGGTGAAGGTGGAGCGCACCCGTGGTTTTGGCGCCGAGGTGGTGCTGCATGGCAATGGCTTTGACGAAGCACGCGACCACGCGCTGGCGCTGGCCGAAGCCCAAGGCCTGACCTTCATCCACCCGTTTGACGATGTATTGGTGATCGCCGGCCAGGGCACGTTGGCGCTGGAGATGCTGCGGGTTCAGCCCGATCTGGACTTGCTGGTGATCGCGGTGGGTGGTGGTGGCCTGATCAGCGGCATCGCCACGGCGGTGCAGGCACTGCAACCCGGGCTGCAGATCATCGGTGTGCAGGCGGCGCAGTTTCCGGCGATGGTCAACCTGGTCAAGGGCAGCCACCATCCCCAGGGCAGCAGCACGATTGCCGAAGGCATTGCGGTGCGCCAGCCCGGCCAGATCACACGCCGCATCGTTGCCCAGCATGTGCATGACCTGGTGCTGGTCGACGAGGGCGACATCGAGCAAGCCATCGTGATGCTGCTGGAGATTGAAAAAACCCTGGT
>JANOBL010000022.1:0-5368 GCA_031411635.1 Betaproteobacteria bacterium | reverse complement strand
GGCATGGCTGACCGCGCGCTGAAGCTGTTGCAGGAGGCCAGGTTTGACGCGCCCTACGCCAGCATGGTGCACGACTGGGCTGTCACCGAGCACTACCTGGTGTTCCCCATCATGCCCACCACCAGCAACCTGGCGCGTTTGCAAGCCGGTGGCCAACACTTTGCCTGGGACGATGCCCTGCCAACCTGGCTGGGTGTGCTGCCACGCGGCGGGCCGGTGGAAGCGGTGCGCTGGTTCAAAGGCCCAGCACGCTGGTCGTTTCACACGATGAATGCGTTTGAAGAAGGCAGCCGGCTGCACATCGACCTGACGGTGAGCGAGGTGAATGGTTTTGCCTTCATGCCGCCCGCCGACGGCAAGCCCTGGAACCCCGAGCGCGCCCGCTCTTGCCTGACCCGCTGGACGCTGGACCTGGCCGATGGCAGCGACCACTTCAGCGAGCGCCGGCTGATGGACTTGCCCAGCGATTTCTACAAGACCGACCCAAGGGTGCAGACCCGTCCCTACCGCCACGGCTTCATGGCGGCGCGCGATGCCACGCGCTGCCCACCCGCGCCCGGCCCGGTGCCGTTCAACACCTTGGCCCGAATCGACCACCAGACCGGTGCCATCGATCGCTGGTGGGCGGGCGAGGCCTGCACCGTGCAAGAGCCGCAGTTGGTGTTGAAGTCCCCGCAGGCCGCTGAAGGCCAGGGCTGGCTGCTGGCGGTGGTGGGGCGCCAAGCAGAGAACCGATCCGACCTGGTGGTGCTGGATGCGCTGAACCTGGCCGCCGGCCCGGTTGCCACGGTGCGGCTGCCGATCTATTTGCGCATGACTTTCCACGGTGAGTGGGTGCCCGAAGCCGAGATTGCGGCGGCCCGGTTGAAGCGCGAATCAAGCTGAATCCTGCCCGACCCTTTGAACCCTGGAGGCCCTGACCATGCCCGAGAACATCACCCCACCCATCACCCCAGCCATCACCCCAGCGACGATTCCGCTCGAATACGTCTTCTCGGTATACCTGTACTTCAAGGAGCGGCTGAAGTTTGAGCCCACCACGCCGATGGGTGGCCGGGTGTATGTGCCGGCCGCCGAGGGCCGGGTGGAGGGGCCGCGCCTGAACGGCAGGGTGATGCCCTACAGCGGCGCCGACTGGGCGCGTGGCCGCAGCGACGGCGTGGCCGAGCTGAATGCGCACTACATGCTGGAGGCCGCCGACGGCGCGCCGATCTACCTGTACAACCGGGGTTATCTGTACGGCCGTGACGAAAACAACCTGCCGCTGACGCCGCAGGAATGGCAGCGCCGCAATGCCAGCGGCTTTGCGATCAAGCCCAACACCTATTTCTACATCACGCCGGTGTTTGACACCCCGGTGGGCCCGCACGACTGGTTGACCCGCACCGTGATCGTGGGCCGGGGCCAGCGCAAACCGGACCCCGACCACACGGTGTTTGACTACTTCGCGGTGCCTTGACTACCGGGCTGCACCGGCCCTTCGCCACAAGCCCTCAAACCAGCCCAAACAGCGTGCGGGTATCGATGTGCCGCACGCTGGCACCGGCGCTGCGCGCCACGTCCACCATGTGCTGGGTGCCACCGGGGCCGTCACCGGCCTGGCCGTCCCACAGCACCAGCAAGGTCATCCGGTCGGCGCCATGGGCCAAGGCCGAATGCATCATCCAGCGGTTGTTGCGCTCCCACACCGTGTAGCCCTTCAGCCGTGCCAGCCAGGCCGGCAACTCGGCCGATTCGCTGAGCTGGCGCAGCCGGCCGGCTGCCTCGCAGGCCTGCCGCAACGCATGGAAGCGCTCAATCCAGCCAGGCACACCGTCCAGCGCCGGCTCCACCCGCACCGAGGCGTTGATGTAGGCCGCAGTCTCGATCACCTGGTGCAGATCGGTGGCCACGCCCAGCTCGGCGCAGACCTCGTGGAACAGGATGTCGCCGCCCGAGGCACCGCCGGCAATGCCCAGCAAGCGGGTGCCTGCGGGCCACTGCGCCTGCCATGCCGATACCGCCTTGTGCAGCGCAGCGCGCGCCGTGGCCTCTTGCGCGGCCGGAAAACGCGGTTTGGCGCGGTTGGCGGCGTCCAGCCGGTGGCCGGCAAACAGCATCACGCGCTGCGGCGCGCCGTTGCCGGCCGGGTTGGGCGCGCCGCCCTGGGCGGCGGCGGCCCGGGCCGGATCTTCCAGCCGGTCCAGCTCGGGCAGCAGCCTGTCCAGCAACTCGCCAAACAAGCCCAGCCGCTGGTACATGCGCAGTTGGCGGCGTTGGGTGCCAAAGAAAAACGCTGGCGCCGATTCCAGCGCACGCCGGTAGGCCGCCACCACCCGGGGCACCGGCTCGTTGCGCAGCAGCGTGGCGTCGGCTTTGCTGCAGCGCATCCAGCGGGCGTCGTCGCTGGCCGGTGGCTCGCTCTGCTCGGCACGGTCGATCGACAACTGCACGGCACCGGGCAGGTAAAGCAAACGCTCGTCCAGGTCGTCGCGGCGCCGCTCGGCATCCTTGGGGCGGGGGAAAGCATTTTCCCAATCATCGGGATGGGCATCGGCCAGGCTGACCAGGATGCGTGTCATCGCCAGTGCGTTGATGCCGCTGTAGTGGTGGTTCAGGTCGGCGTTGAAACCCTGGGTGTAGTAGTCGCTGGCCTGGCTCAGGTACTCCGAGCTGAGGGCCTCGGGTGCCAGCGCGGTGGCCGGTCTATCGCCCCAGGTGGCCATCCAGCGCTCTTTGGCATTGCTGCCGCGCAGTGACAAGGCTTCGGCGCGCTGCCGGTCGGTCAGTGCCGGGTTGGCCAGCGCCCGGTCTATCGCCGAGTCCGAAGCCGCCAGGTCGCGCTGGTCACCGTCCAGCTTCTGGTAGATGGTGGCCAGCTTCAGGTCGGCTTCCAGGTCGTGGTCCAGGCGCGTGCGAACCGACTCCCAGGCATCACGCGCCGGCAGCAAGGCCTTCATCGTCAGCAGTGCACGCGCCACCAGCCGCAGGCCCTCGGCGCCCCAGGGCAGGCGGTTGGCTTCTTCGCCCAGCAGCACCAGCGCACCGCTGCGGCCACGGGCCCGGGCCTGGCTCAGCACCTCCTGAAACTCCTTGGGCACCGGCACCAGATCGCCGATGGACGGGGGCTTGAGCGCCGGCAACAGCTTGAAGATCGGGCTGTCGGTGCCATCGCGGTCGGCCAGCGTGGCCTTCAGTCCGTCGGCCAGCGCCTGCACGCTTGAGCCCGGCTGGTTGCGGTCGTATTTGAGGTAGCGGTCGGTCTTGATGTCAAACGGCACCTCGGCACCCTCGTAGCGGATCATGTAGGTGCGCTTGGGCCGCAGCGCATGGCGTGCGCCCAACTCGTAAAACACATTGGCGTTGTGCAGCGAGATGTCGGCGATCACCACATCGGCATGGGCCAGCAACTGGAACATGTCCTCGCGGATGTTGCCGGCTTGCAGGATGTTCTCGGTGGTGCTGCCGGCGATGCCGGCGGCCAACAGCGCCGGATCGATCAGCTCACGCTGGATGCGGTCGAAATCAACCTCGTAAGCCTCGCCCTTGGCGGTCAGCTCCTTGCGCAAGCCGAACGGCCGCACGACAAATGCACTCCAGCCCATGGTTTTCTCCCGCCGATGACACCGGCTGCCGGCATGGTAGGCGGCGGCGCTGCGGCACGCTAGCCCATTGGGCTGAAGCCGCGGATGCAATGTTCAGCGGCTGGGTGGCCGGCCCGATGGGCGATTGCCTGGGGGATGAGCAGCGGTGCGGCTGTTGCGGCCATCGCCGCGTCTATCGTCGGGCCGGTCGTTTGGCCGGTCGTTCGCACGCTCGGTTGGCCGATCACCCCGGCCATCACGGCTGTCCTGCCGGGGCGCAGCGCGCTCGTCCCGGCGCGCACCCGGGCCGGCGTCGCGCCAGTGGCCCGGGGGCCGGCGGTCCTCCAGCGGCGCCGGCGCTGGGTTCTCGGCGGCTTCCTTGCGCGCCAGTGCCAGCATTGGCGCCAAGGTTTCGGGTTTCAGGCCCTTCAGCGCACAGAAGTTGTTCAAGGTCAGCGGCGTGCGGTCAAAGTCGCGCAGCAAGGCCAGGCGCATCTGGCGCTCTTGTGTGGCTTCTGTTTGCTGGGCTTGCTGCGCACGCTGGGCCTGTTGCTCGGCGCGCTGCTGTTCACGCTGCTGCTCACGCTGCACCCGTTGTTGCTCACGCTGTTGGTCGCTGACCAGGGCCTGCTCGTTGCGGGCCTGGGCTTGCTGGGCTTGCAGTACTTGGGCGTGTTGGGCTTGCACTTGGGCCTGCGCTTGCTGATCACGCTCGCGGCTGACCTGGCGGCGGCGCGCCAACTCCTCACGCGCCAGGTTGCGGTGCTCTTCGCTCAACTCGCCGGCCGGCTGGCCATCCAGGTCAAAGCGCTGCGTGGCCTTGCCCAGCGCGATCAGGTAGGCGGTGCTGCCGGTGTAGCGGCGGAAAAACGCCGACAGTGCGGGCTTGGTAAACACCCCCGGCGCACGCTGGTTGATGTCGGCCTGGATGCGCAGCTTCAGCGGCTTGGGCGGCCCGCCGAACAATGCTGGGAAGTGCTGCTTCAGTAACCCGGCACAGGCGGCCGGGCTGATCTCGCGGGTTGCGGTTGCATTGCTTGGCGCTGCAGCGGCATTGTCCAGCGCAGCCGGCGGCGTTGGGTCTTGGCGCTGGTCTTGGCTTTCGGGCGGTGTCTCTGCGGCGGCCTCGGTGGGCAGGGTCAAGGAGGGGTCTGGCGTGTCTTGCATGGCGGGCGCTGCTGAGCGGCTGAACAGGATTGAAGCGGCATTGTCGTTGCAAGCGGCCTGCAGAGGTTTGATTGCACTGAGCCTGGCTGTCTTGCAGGATGCATCCAGTTTCATGCGGATGGCCTGGTCACTCAGGGTTTGTGCCAGGGCCGCGGCCTTGCATCGTTTGCAGACTTGCGTTTATTATTTACCGACCGGTTGGTCGAAAGTGTTCGTTGATGCCGGCCACGAGGACTTTTGCCGATGACACCCACGCCCCAACAGCTTGCCGACCAGGTGCGCGAAGCGCTGCTGGCCGACGACCATGCCACCAAGATGCTGGGCATGGTGATCACTGAGGTGGCGCCGGGCCGGGCGGTGATCCAAATGACGGTGCGGCAAGACATGCTCAACGGCCATGCCATCTGCCACGGTGGGCTGATTGCCACGCTGGCCGATTCCGCCTTCGCGTTTGCCTGCAACAGCTACAACGAGCTGACGGTGGCCTCGAGCTTTGCGATCGAGCTGCTGGCGCCCGGGCGGCTGGGTGATGTGCTCACCGCCACCTGCACCGAGCTGAGCAAGTCCGGCCGCACGGGGGTGTACGACAGCGATGTGCGCAACCAGCGTGGTGAGCGCATTGCGGCGTTCCGTGGCCG
>JANOBL010000021.1:0-3668 GCA_031411635.1 Betaproteobacteria bacterium | reverse complement strand
TGCGGCCGATCATCGCCAACCGCTCGCCGGCCTGCACCTGCAGGCTCAGGCCGTTGAGCGCGGTGACCGGGCCGTAGCCGGCGTGCACGTCGATCAGTTCCAGCAGGATCGCCATTTCAGTTGCCGAGGTACGCACTGCGCACCAGTGGATCGCTGCGGATCTGCCCGGGGGTGCCCTGGGCCAGCACCGCGCCTTCGGCCAGCACCACGATGCGCCGGGCCAGCCGGAACACCAGGTCCATGTCGTGTTCGATGATCAACACCGCCAGCGTGTGCGGCAACGTGTCCAGGGCATCCAGCAGGCGCTGGCCTTCGCCCTGCGGCACGCCGGCCATCGGCTCGTCCAGCAGCAGCACTTGCGGGCGCAGTGCCAGCGCCAGGGCCAGCTCCACCAGCCGCTGCTCGCCGTAAGCCAGGCGCTCGGTGGGCAGGCCGGCCAGCGTGCCCAGGCCCAGGCTGGCCAGCAACGCCAAGGCCTCGGCTGCCAGCAGCGGGTAGCCGTCGATCGACCGCCAGGCGCGGCCAGACAGGCCTTCGCGCTCGAACAAGGCCATCTGCACCTGGCGCTGCACCGGCAGCAGCGGCGCCAGCGTGGTGAGCTGGAAGGTACGGGCCAGCCCGGCGCGCACACGCTGCGCCTGGCCCAGGCCGGTGATGTTGCGCCCGGCCAACCACACCTGGCCGGCGCTGGGTGTCAGCACGCCGCTGATCAGGTTGACCAGGGTGGTTTTGCCGGCGCCGTTGGGGCCGATCAACGCCACGCGGTCCCCAGCGTACAAGCTGAGCGACACGGCGCGGGTGACATGCAAGCCGCCAAAGTGTTTGTCCAGCGCTTGCACTTGCAGCAGCGCGCTCATGTTGCGCCGCCTGTCCAGCGGGCGCGCAGACTGGCCAGCAGGGCTGCCGGTGGCACCAGCACCACCAGCATCAGCGCGGCGCCCACGACAAACAGCCAGTGGTAAGGGTTGATCGACGCGGCAGTGTGGTGCAGCAAGGTGAACACCGTGGCGCCCACCAGCGCGCCGGTCAGGCTGCCGGCGCCGCCCAGCACCAGCATCACCAGGGCCTCGGCCGACAGTGCAAAACCCAGGCTGTCCAGGCCGACGATGGCGTTGGTCTGCGCCGACAGCGCGCCCGCCACACCGGCCATCGCGCCGGCCGCCGTGTACATCGCCAGCAGCCGTGCCAGCACCGGCGTGCCCAGCGCGGCCATGCGGGCGCGGTTCTGGTGGATACCGCGCACCGCCAGGCCAAACGGTGAATCGACCAGCCGGCGCGCGATGTACAGGCCCATCGCCAGCACCACCACGGCGTAGATCGCGGCCACCTTGCCTTCCAGATCAAAATCAAAGCGGCCCAGCAGCGGCGCCACCGTGAAGCCCGACAGCCCGTCGTCGCCGCCGGTCAGGTTGCGCCATTTGCTGGCCAGGTTTTGCAGGATCTGCGCCACCGCCACCGTCAGCATCAAAAAGGTGAAGCCTGAATAGCGCAGCAAAAACGCGCCTGAGATCAGTGCGATCAGCGCACCCGCCAGCCCACCCAGCGCCAGGCCCAGCAATGGGTCCGGCAAGCCGCGCAACGCGGCAATGCCGGCGGTGTAGGCGCCGATGCCAAACATCGCCGCATGGCCCAGCGTGGCCAGGCCGGCGATGCCCACCACCAGATCGAGCGACAGCACCAGCAGCGCGGTGATGGCCACGCGTGTGAGCAGGCCCAGTTGATCGGGCATCAACCACCAGGCAGCGCCGCCCACGGCCAGCACGATCAGCGGTGCCCGCCAGGCCGGTACGCACGGCGGCGCAGTGGTTGTGCTCATCGCTTGAACATCGCCGCCAAACCCAGCGGCCGCCAGGCCAGCAGCGCACCCATCGCCAGGAAGAAAAACAGGCTGCCCCATTGCGAGGCGTAGTACTTGCTGGCGGTCTCCACCGTGCCCAGTACCAGCGCGGCGGCCAATGAGCCCGGCAGGCTGCCCATGCCGCCCACCGCCACCACGGCCAGCACCAGCACCAGGTACTTGAGCGCGTAATACGGCTCCAGCGGCATCAGCTCGGCGCCCAGCACCGCGCCCAGCGCGGCCAGCCCGGCGCCCACCGCAAAACTGGCGCACTGCAGTGCACGGATCGGGATGCCCAGGGTGCCGGCGGTCTCGGCGTGGTCTACCGCCGCACGCAGCCAGATGCCGTAGCGGCTGCGGCCCATCAGCAGCGCGGCGGCCACGGCCACGGCCAGGCCTGCACCGATCACCAGCAGCCGCTGCGCCGGCAGCGTGCGAAACCCCAGGTCCACGGTGCCGGCCAGCAATGGCGGCAGCGGGATCAACTGCACTTGCGATCCAGCCAGTGCATTGACGCTGGCGATGATGAAAAACGCCAGGCCGATCGTGAACAGCACCTGCGCCAGTTCGCCCCGGGCATACAGGTGGCGCAGCACACCGGCCTCCAGCAGCGCGCCAAAGGCTGCGGTGGCCAGCACTGCAGCCGGCAGCGCGGCCCAGAAGCTCCAGCCGGCGTCGCGCACCAGTGCCGCGCACACATAGCCGCCCACCATCGCCAGCGCGCCGTGGCTCAAGTTGACAAAGCGCATCAGGCCCAAGGTGACGGTCAGTCCGGCGGCGATGATGAACAACACCATGCCGTAGGCCATGCCATCCACCACCAGGTTGGCCAGCGTCAGCATGGGGCAGGGCGGTTGGGCTTACTTGTCCAGGCCAAAGTCGATCTGCGGCCCGAAGTTGACAATCTCTTTGTTGACCAGCACACCGCCCACTTTCTCCACCTTGCGCAGGTAGACGTTTTGCACGATGTGGCGGGTTTTGGGATCGATGCGCACCGCGCCGCGTGGGCTTTCCCAGTGCAGCGCGCGGGCGGCGGCCACCGCCTTCAGGCCGTCGCGCTGGCCGCCGGTGGCCTCGATCATCTTGTGGATCACCAGCATGCCGTCCCAGGCGCCCACCGATGCGTAGTTGGCCACTGCCTGCGGGTTCTGCTTGGCCAGCGCGGCCTTGAACTGGGTGTTGGCCTTGGACTCGTGCGCGGCGGAGTAGTGAAAGGCCGTGGTCAGGCCAAGTGCCGCATCGCCAAACTTCTGCAAGTCGTACTCGTCGGTTTCGGCGGTGCCCAGAAACTGGATGCCGGCCTTGGCCAGGCCGTTTTCGTTGTAGGCCTTCACAAAACCCAGATTTGGCGGCCCGCCGGGCAAAAACGTGTACACCGCCTGCGCGCCGCTGGCTTTGATGCGTTGCATGAACGGTGCAAAGTCGCTGGTGGCGATTGGCATGCGGATGCTCTCCACCACCGTGCCGCCCTGCTTGCCAAACTCACTTTTGAAGGCCGTCTCGGCATCGATGCCGGGGCCGTAATCGGTTACCGCCGTCACCACTTTCTTCAGGTTTTGCTGGGCCGCCCATTGCGCCATCGGCACCGTCACCTGCCACAGCGTGTACGAGGTGCGGATGATGTATTCACTCTTGTCGGTGATGGCCGAGGTGGCGGCGTTGAACACCACCATCGGCGTCTTGCTCTGCTGGGCCAGCGGCGCGGCGGCAAAAGCATTGGGCGTGAAGACAAAGCCGCCCAGGTAATCCACCTTGTCCTTGACGATCAACTCCTGCACCAGGTTCTTGGTGCCACCCGGGGTGGGGCCGCCGGTGTCGCGGTAGATGAACT
>JANOBL010000020.1:0-2134 GCA_031411635.1 Betaproteobacteria bacterium | reverse complement strand
ACCAGCACGTCCACGGCGCCCGCATGCACTTGCGCCAGGCGGGCTTCCAGCTGGCCCTTGCCACGGGCGGTGTCGGCGTCCAGCCTGGCGATGCGGGCACCGGGCAGCAGCTCGGCCAGGTGTTCTTCCAGCTTCTCGGTGCCGCGGCCGATGGCCGCGATGTCCAGGATGCCGCAATACGGGCAAGCGCGTGGCACCCGCTCGGTAAAGCCGCAGTGGTGGCAGCGCAGCGTGCGCTCCCCTTTGTGAAACACCCGCCAGGCGCTGCAATGCGGGCAGCCGCTTTTCCAGCCGCAATCGGCGCAGTGCAGCACCGGCGCATAACCGCGCCGGTTCAAAAACACCAGGCTTTGCTCACCGTTGGCCAGCCGCTGCTGCAGCGACGCGATCACCCTCGGCGCCAGCACCGGTGTCTGGCCATTGCTGCGCGGCAGCACACCCATGTCAAACAGCCGCACCCGGGGCAGCGCACCACCGCCGATGCGCTGGTCCAAGCTGATGCGCTGGTAGCGCTGGTGCGGGCCGGGTGTGGCGCGCTGCCAGGTCTCCAGCGACGGCGTGGCCGAGCCCAGCAGCACCGGGATGCGCTCCAGGTGGGCCCGGTACACCGCCAGATCACGCGCCGAGTAGCGCGCGCCCTCTTGCTGCTTGTAGGACGGGTCGTGCTCCTCGTCCACCACGATCAGCCCCAGCCTGGGCAGCGGCGCAAACACCGACAACCGTGTGCCCAGCACGATGTGGGCCCGGCCCAAATGCGCCATCAGCCAGTGCTGCAGCCGCTGCACCGGCGTCAGACCGCTGTGCATCGCCACCAGGCGGTGCGCCGGAAAACGCTGCGCAAACCGCGCTTCCAACTGCGGTGTCAGGTTGATCTCGGGCACCAGCACCAGCACCTGCCGGCCGCTGGCCAGCACCTGCTCGGCCGCGTGCAGGTAAACCTCGGTCTTGCCGCTGCCAGTCACACCGTGCAGCAGCAGCGGTTGTGGTCGGGGTTGTTGCCGCACCAGCGCAAACGCCGCCAGCGCAGCTTGTTGCTCGGGGCCCAGCGCCGGGCGCTGCGGCGGCGGGCTGGCTTCAGCGGCAAGCAATTTGTCCAGCTTTTTGACCAGGCGCACCAGGCGCTTGCTCAGCCCGGGTGCATCCAGCTTGCGCAACTCCGGCGGCAGCACCGACAAGGCCAGCTCACCGACACCACGCTGGTAGTAACCCGCGGCAAAATCCACCAAGGCCAACCAGGCCGGTGCCAGCGGCGGCAAGTCTTCAAAAACCGCCGCCACCGGCCGCAACGCATACCCCGCCGGCAAGGCTGCCGCGCCGTGCCAGACGATGCCCAGCAGCTCGCGTTTGCCCAAAGGCACACGCACCAGGGTGCCGGGCGAGAGTGGCCACTCGCTCAGGTAGTCCAGCGCGCCACCCAGGCCGCTGTGCTGCGGTGCCTCCACCGCCACCCGCAACAGCCCTGGGGCGGGGTTTGGGGTCATGGCAAACAGCGCTGCAGTTGCAGGTGTTTTTTCGTCTTCACATCAAGAAACACGCTTAAGTTGATGATTGAAAACGAGTTTTAGACCTATCCCCGGCTTCTGTGGATAACTTTGTGGGAAACCTGCTTGCGGCCGCGCTAAGTGCTTGATGCAGCGGGCTTCGCGCTGGATTGCCCAATCCTGCAGCAACACCAGAAAACTGTTAAATATCAATCACTTAGCATGAATTTACAGCAATCCTGATGCTGCACCGCACATTTCTTTGCGGCACTTTGTCGCATCGCGTTTTTTGGGGATAAGTCAAGCCCTGAGCACTCACTTACCGTCTTTGACCGCAGTTTTCAGGCCTGTTGCAAGCGCGCTGCGTTGCCGCCGCGAATGGCTGTGCACCGCCTCCACCAAGGCCTGCACATGCTCGGGCGGCGTGTGCTGGTTGATGCCATGGCCCAGGTTGAAGATGTGCCCACCCCAGCGCCCATCATCACGCTGCGGATGGCCAAAACTGTCCAGCACCGCACGCGCCTCGGCGGCCACCGCGTCGGGTGTGGCAAACAGCACCATCGGGTCCAGGTTGCCTTGCAGCGCCACGGCATCGTCCACCCGCCGGCGCGCGGCGCCGAGGTCGCAGGTCCAGTCCAGGCCGACGACATCGG
>JANOBL010000019.1:0-7942 GCA_031411635.1 Betaproteobacteria bacterium | reverse complement strand
AGCCGCCTTGGGGGCGCTCATGAGCAAATGTTGCTTGGCCACTTTGCTCATTCCCCCTCGGGGGGGCGGCGGCAAAGCCGCCTTGGGGGCGCTCTCAGCCCGTTTAAAGCTTGCTGCCGCCACCAATCAGCTCGGCGTAGCTGAACATCGGCAGCGGTGGTGGCAGTTTCAGCCGCTCGGCTGCGGCCATGCTGACCTGGTACGAAAAGCGTTTCAGCGTTTCGATCGCGATCGCTTGCGGCGCCACCTTGCCCACCAGGATCTGCTCGGCCTTGAAGCCGGTGAACTGGCCCACGTTGTAGTAGCGGCTGACCAGGCCGGACAGCGCACCGGCCTGCATGAGCTGCTCGGTGGACGCAAACGTCGGCAGGCCCACGTCCATCGCCGCCGGGATCACCACCTCCTGCGCCAAGGTGCCCAGGTAGCTGTCGGGCAGCAGGTACAACCACTGCGCCTTGGCGTCTTTCAGCTCGCGCACCAGATCGGCTGCGCCGTCGGCCACCGGCTGCCGGTTGGCGTCCAGGCGGAACGTGCGGTCCACCGTGTCGAAGCCTTTTTCGCGGCCCAGCTTGCGCACTGCTTCCAGCACCACGACCGAGTTTTTTTCGGTCTGCGTGTACAGCACACCCAGGGTCTGGAAGGGCCGGTAAGCCGACATGGCCTGGATCTGCGCCTGCACCGACGCCACATGCACCACGCCGGTGACATTGCGGCCCGACGAGCTGCGGTCGGGCACGATCTTGGCCTGCATCGGTGCGGCTGCCAGCGTGAACACCACCGGGATGTCGGTGATGTGCTTGCTGCGGTTGACCGCGTCGAAGGTGCCCACCACGCCCAGGGTGACCGAGGTGCCCCAGGTGTAGATCAGGTCGGGCCGGGTGGCCCGGATCTCGTCCAGAAAGCCCGGCAGCCGGCTGGCGTCGCGGTTCAGGTCGCGGTAGATGATCTGCACCGGGATCTTGCGCGAGGCAAAGTAATCCTCAAAGCCTTTTTCGACATCGGTCATGCCGCGAAAGGTGATGGCGTAGATGCGGAACGGCCGCTGGTTCACGCGCACTGGCGCCACCGGGGCCAGCGTTGCGGCGTGGTTGGCGGCGTGGGTGCTGGATTGCACGGCGGCGCCGCTGGCCAGGCCACCGGCCAGTGCCTGGGCCAGCCATTGGCGCCGGGAGGGTGAATGCGTCATCGTATGGTCCTGTCTCAAACGGTGGCCAGCGCCAGGCGTCGGTCGCGGCGGGTGGTCAAAACAAAGGCGGTGCCGCACATCAAAACTGCGGTGCCGATCAGGATGAAGCTGCTGCGGTAGCCCCAGGCCATCACCAGGCCGCCCGCCACCATCGGGCCCAGCGCATTGCCCATGCGCTCCAGCAGGCGGTACACGCCGTATACCGTGTGCTCACCGAGCCGGGCCACCTCGTCCGGGCAACGCTCGCACACCAGCGCGCTCTGCGCCGATATCGACAGCGACTGGCCCAGGCCCAGCAGGATCACCGCGACGAAGATCCAGCCCACATCGCCGCCCAGCAACAGCAGCAGCCCACCCAGGCCCGACACCATCAGGCCGCCACCGACCAGCCATTCCATGCGCTCGCGGGTGGTGGCCAGCGCGGCGGTCAGCGGCCCCATCACCACCATCACCACCGCATACACCATCAGGATGCGGCCGGTCATCGCCTGGTTGCTGCCGATCGTCAGCAAGTAGAGCGGTACCAGGTAGAACAGCATGCCGGTCAGCAGCATCTTGGCCGGGATTGCGGCCAGGCCGGTCACGGTCATGAAGCGGGCGCTGAGCAGCAGGCTGCCGATCTCGCGCAGGCTGGGTACCTTGGCCGGCACGCGCTGGCTGTTTTCATCGATCACCCGGTCGGGCAGCGAGGCCATTGCAAACAGCGAGCCCAGCGCCAGCAGCGCCGAGACGATGAAGGTGATGCGCACGCCGGCGTTGTCGGCCAGGATGCCGCCGATCGACGGGCCGCAGACGGTGGCCACCATGATTGCGCCGATGAACAGCGAAAAGCTGCGCGCCCGGTTGCTGGTGGTGGAATGGTCAAGCACATACCCCTGGCCGGCCACGAACACCATCGCATAACCCAGCGCACACAGTGAGCGCCACACCAGCAAGTCCAGCACACTGCCGGCAAACGCGGTGGCCAGGAAACCCAGCGCGGCAATGCCGGCGCCCACCCGCATTGTGTGGCGGTGGCCCACCCGCTCGCTGTAGGCGCCGATGTAGGGCTGGCCGATCGCCACGATCAGCATGAACAGCGCAATCGGCAGCCCCACGACAAGCTGCGGCGCCAGCCACGGGATCGGCACCAGCAAGGTATTGACATAGGTCGGCAGGAACGAGCGTGTCAGTTCCTCCGACAGGATGAACATGAACAGCGGTGCCCGCACCTTGATCAACTGGCTGTCGTCAACCTGGTTGCTGCGCGCCTCGGCGCCAAACCGGAAGCGTTGCGCCAGCGCTTGCAGGCCGGCCTGCACCATGCCCAGACCGGGTGGGCGCTCGTGCGCCGGGCCACGCTTGCCGGTTTCAATGTCGTTGCTCAGTGTTGCAAACCCGCTGTTGATGCGCGCCAGCAAGGCTTCCAGCAGGCCCAGCACCGCGCCAAACTCACGCTCCGCCGGTTTGCCGGCCGGCGTCGTGAAATTGCCGCTGGCGCCGCGCTCCACCGTGTCGCCCAGCACTTTCAGCGCCGCTTCCAGCCGTGCGCCGGCCATGAAGTTCAGCAGCTCCAGCGTGAAGAACAGCGACACCACCAGCACCACCAGCACGTCGTACAGCATGTCGAGCACGATGTTGTCGATGAAGCGGGCATCCAGGCCGATGTGCAGCAGCCCCATCGCGCCTTGCGCAGCGACGATCGGCAACGACACCATGTAGTGGTTGCCCACCCGCACCGTCGGGCCGACGGCATTGGGTTTTTGCAGCAGCGCCAGCACGGCCGGACTGCGGAAATGGGCTTCGCCAGTGGCCGCCGGCGTGTCTTTTTGCAGCCGCTGGTACAGGATGGCGCCGGTGGTGTCGGTGATCGCCAGGTAGTTGACCTCGGGGATGTCCTCGATCACCTGGTCGAACTTCTGGTCAACACCATACATCTGGCGGAAATCGATGCGGTTCTCGATCGCCTTGAGCACCAGCGAGCGCACCGAGCCGCCCACCGTGGCCACCTTCTTGGACATCTCCGGCGTCAGTGAGCGCTCGAAGATGCGGTGCGAGAAGTAGGCGCTGGCCAGCAACGCGGCCACCACCACCAGCATCACCACGCCGGCCAGGCGCAGGTAGATGTTGCGCAGATAGGATTGGTTCATCGCCCGGTCCCCCGGTCCAGGTTGGCGCGCAAGGCCAGCAGCTTGCTGTCGGCCTGCGTCACGGTGTCGAAGAAGCGGCGCAAGGCGTTGCCAAACGGGCCGCGCCGCACTGCGTCGGGCAAGCGCGATGGATCGGGCGAGCGCAGCGCGGCCTCCACCGCGGCGATGTCGCGGGTCAAGCGGCGCATCACTCCCAGCAGCGCCAGCGATGCCAGCACTGCGGCCGCGACAAACACCCCGAAGGCGGCGGTGGCCAGCTCCTTGGCCACGGCCACATGGGCATCCCGCACCCGGTCGGCTGAAAACCGCACTGCCAGGTAGCCGATGCGCAGCCCAAAGCTGTTCTTGATCGAGACGCCGGCGGCCGATTCGCTGCCGTCCTCGACGAACCAGTCACCATCCCCGGCATGGCGCGCGGTGGCCAGCCAGGCCGGGGTGACGCTGCGCTGGGCCCGCAAACGGTCGGTGCTGTACAGCGGCTGGCCGTCGGTGTCAAACACCTCGATGCCCAGGATCAGCTCGTCGGTGGCACGCTCGCGGTCCATCGTGGACTGCAAGGTGCCCAGGTCATTGAGCTGGATACCCAGCGCCAACGACGACTGGATCGAGCCGACGATCGAGTTGCCGATCACCAGCAGCCGCTCCTTGACGATGCGGTCCGCCGAGCTGCGGTATTTGAAGTAGTTCAGCAGGCCGGCCATGCCGACTGCAAAAAAGCAGACCAGCACGGCGACCAGAATCATGCGGGATCGTGTCGATTCCATAGGGTTACTCCTGGGCCACGGCCCGGCATGGGCGGTTGGCTCCTGGCTTATCGGCCGGTGCATGCCGGGCCTGAAGTGCTGCTTGCGGCGGGTGCTTGCAAAACCGCTCACAAAACGTTACCGGGGTCGGCGGGGTGGATCGATCTCAAGTCTGAACGGCGGGTGGTCGAAAAGCGATTGATCCAACAAAGTTCAAGGGATCGCTGTGAGTTCGCACAACAAGAAGCCGGTTTATCCGGGCGGCCAGGCCGCTGCCATCAAGCTGGCGGGTGGGGCATGAGATCGGCACTGCAGGTGGTACCGCGTGACGAGGCTGCCGGCGACACCGTGCCCGGCGCGCTGTTTGACCTGAACTGGGAGCCGCCCACCCGGGGCCGACGCCGGGTGATGGCGGACTGGAACGAGTACATCGCGGTGGCCAGCCAGGTGGTGGGGCGCTTCCACGGCGAGTTTCGCCTTGGCCACTTTGACTATCTGCACCCAACCCGGCTGCAGCACGGCACACCGCTGCGCCTGAAGCGTGATTACGCCACCAATGTGGCCTATGCCGATTGGGGGCCACGCGATGCACCGGTGATCGTGTGCTGCGGTGGCGTGGCCAGCGTGGCGATGCGCTTCAACTACCTGGCGTCTGATTTGAGCGACGCCTACCGCCTGGTCTGCATGGACTGGGTGGGCCGCGGGCGCTCGGGCTGGCTGGCCAGCGAGGGCGATTATTCGCTCGCCACCTACGCCGAGCAGCTCCGCCAGATGATCATGCACCTGGGCAATGGCCCGGTCACGCTGCTGGGCTCGTCGCTGGGCGGCAGCGCGGCGATCGAGATGATTTCGCGCCATCCCAGGCTGGTGGACCGCTTGATCCTGAACGATGTTGGCCCACACATCCCGGCGCGCCGCCGCCGCAGGCGCGCCGAGACGCTGGCGCGCCACTATGTGTTTCGCGAGCCGGCCGACATGCTGCGCCGGCTGGGCGCATCGGCCAAGAACGACGGGCCGGTGAGCGACGACATCCGTTTCAACCTGACGTTCCACCAGACCCGCTGGTCGGACGAAGAGGGCGGCCGCATCTACCGCCACGATGTGCGGGCGTTGCAGTCGTACCGCCGCGATGCCCAGAAAAGCCTGCTGCAATGGCCGCAGTGGCACAAGGTGCGCTGCCCCACGCTGTTGATCCACGGCCTGCAATCCGATGCCTTGCTGGAGCCCACGGTGCGCCGCATGTCGCGTGGCAAGCAGATCACCGTGATGCGCCTGCCCGACACCGGCCACGCGCCGCTGCTGGCCGACCGCAACCAGATCTGGTTCATCCGCGATTGGCTGCAGGGTGGCCAGCAGGCCGAGCGCGAGTGGACCGTGCTGCATGCGCCGCAGCGCGAGCGCTTCCCCGGCACCCCGTTGAGTTTTGCACCGGCCGGCGCCTTGCGCTGAGCCGCTGGAGCCCGTTGATGAACAAGCAGTACACGGCCTTGCTGCCGCAGACCTCATTGGCTTCCCTGGCCTTCGTGCGCCACGGCGCCACCCAACCCAACCTGGACGGCCAGCGCTGCGGTGGCGATCTGGACGTGCCCTTGACCGACATCGGCCGGGCCCAGGCCCGCACCGCTGCCCGCCACATCGTGGCGCTGGGCCTGCCGGTGGGGCTGGTGATCAGCAGTGGCCTGCAACGCACCGACGAAACCGCCGCGATCATTGCCGAGCGGCTGGGCGGCGTGCGCGTGATCACCTTGCGTGGTTTTGTCGAGCGCCACCTGGGCCAGTGGAATCGGCGCCCGATCACCGAATCGGAACCCTGGATTGCCGGTGGCCTGACACCACCCGGCGGTGAATCCAACACCGATTTTCTGGCCCGCATCAGCGCCGCGGTGCTGAGCCTGCGGCCGCACTGGCCGGCCCCGCCCGGGCGCCCCTTGCTGGTGGGCAGCCGGGGCGTGGCACGCGCGCTGGGCGAGCTGACCAGCCGGCCCGGCCGCACCCATCTGGCCAATGGCGAGGTGGACCAATTTGACCTGGCGCGGTGCCTGCTATCCGCGCCACCCCCGCTGCCCAGTTACCAAGAAACCACCAGGAGCTGTGCATGAGCCGCACCCGCAATGTGTTCAAAGTGCGTTGGCTGCCAACGTTGGCGTTGTTGGGCCTGGCCGCCGCGGCGCTGCTGCTGGACCAGGGCAGCCAGCGGCCGCCGACGCTGCCATTGAGCGTGACGGTGCTGATCTTTGCGTTCAGCCTGCTGCTGGCGCTGCATTGGCCACGCCGCCAGCGCGCCGGCAGCCCCGACGCGCCAGCCAGCGTGCCGGACGAATTACCGGCGCCGGCCGTGTTGGCCACACCGGCCCACTGGCCGCTGATCATGGCCAGTTTTGATGTTGAGCGGCGCTGCAGCTTTGCCAACGAGCAATTGGCCCAGACCCTGGGCTGCCAGCGTGACGAGGTGGAGGGCCGGCGCATCGACGACGTGTTTGGCCCCGAGAACAACACCCTCATCAGCGCGCTGGTGACCGAGGTATTGACCGGCATCACGCAGCGCCTGCGCCACAGCGCCCGGCTGCCCGACGGCATCGAGCACACTTTCCAGGTGGTGCTGGCGCCCGAGCACGATGCCAGTGGCGCGGTGATCGGCGGCCACCTGGTGGCGCTGGACGTCAGCGCCGAGCAGCGTGCGCTGGACGAGGCCCAAAGCTCGGAGCGGCGGCTGCGCATCATCATGGACCAGATACCGGTCACGGTGTCCTACATCGATGCCGAATGGCGCTACCGCTACATCAACCGGGCCCAGCAGACCTGGCTGGGCAAGGATGAATCCGAGGTGGTGGGCCACCGGGTGCGTGACCTGGTGGACGACAAGGTCTGGGCCAGCATCGAGCCCAAGCTGAGCGCGGCGCTGCGCGGTGAATCGGTGCCACTGGAGCGCCAGCGCACCGACCGCGCCGGCAACCCGGTGTGGCACTCGGGCCGCCATGTGCCCGATATCACCGAGGACGGGCTGGTGGCCGGCGTTTACACGGTGTTTTTTGACACTACCGAGCGTGCGCTGGCCGAGCAGGCGCTGCGCCACCGCGAGCAGGAGCTGCGCCAGGCCAAAGAGGCCGCCGAGCATGCCAGCAAGGCCAAATCGGAATTTCTGGCCAACATGAGCCACGAGATCCGCACCCCGATGAACGGTGTGCTGGGCCTGACCGAGCTGCTGCTGGAGACCCCGCTGGACGCCTACCAGCGGCCGTTTGTCGAAACCGTGCGCAGCTCGGGCGAGACCCTGCTGTCGATCATCAACGACATCCTGGATTTCTCGAAGATCGAGGCCGGCAAGCTGGAGACCGAAACGCTGGACTTCGACCTCTACCAGGCGGTGGAGGACGTGGTGCAGCTTCTGGCGCCACGCGCCCATGCCAAGGGCCTGGAGATGCTGTGCCGCATCGACGACAAGCTGCCCAACGCGCTGCGCGGCGACCCGTTCCGGCTGCGCCAGGTGCTGACCAATCTGATCGGCAACGCGCTGAAGTTCACCGATGCGGGTGAAGTCTCGGTGGATGTGCGGCTGCAGACACCCGAAACCCTGCGCATCAGCGTGCACGACACCGGCATCGGCCTGTCCCAGGCCACCCGCGAGCGGCTGTTCACGCCGTTTGTGCAGGCCGACGGCTCCACCACCCGGCGCTTTGGCGGCACCGGCCTGGGCCTGGCGATCAGCCGGCATCTGGTGGAACTGATGGGCGGCCAGATCGATGTCAGCAGCACCGAGAGCCAGGGCTCGACCTTCTGGTTCACGTTGCCGCTGCGCGTGGCAGCCAACACACCACCCACCGCCCATCCCCGGGCGCTGCAAGGCCGGCGTGCGCTGGTGGTGGACGACAACGCCACCAACCGCG
>JANOBL010000018.1:0-8230 GCA_031411635.1 Betaproteobacteria bacterium | reverse complement strand
GCCCGCCAGCCGGCTGATGCGGGCCTCGCTGTCGGCCAGCGCCTCGGCCTGGCGGGTGCGCAGCAGCGCGCAGGCACTGGCCAGCACCCCGCTGACCAGCAGGCCCACCGTGATCCACAACACCATCAGCACGCGCTGGCCGTTGTCGCCGCCTTGGTTGGCGCCTTGGTCGGTCATGGCACGGCCCCGGCCCGCACCCCGGCCACCGGTGCCAGCGTGCTGTTCCACACCGCCGCGCAACTGGGCCCGCAGCGTGCCAGCCAGCGCGGCAGCACGGTCTGCGCCAGCAGCGCCTGCAGCAGCGCGCGGTCCTCCACCGACGGTTGCACCAGTTGCATGCGGCCGCGCTGGCCACCTGTGCAGCGCGGATCCCCGCTGTTGCAGGCAATGCCCTCGCCGGTTTCGCGGTCGGCTTCGTCCCACACGTCTTGCTCAAGCCGGGGCAACTGCTGCTGCAGCAGGCTGCGGTGCGCCGGGTGCAGCGCGCCCCAGGCCGCGCCGTTGGCGGCAAACAGCGACAAACCCCAGCCAATGGCCAGCGTGTGCAGATGGCTGGTGGCTTGCGGCAGGCCGATGGTGTTGCCCGACATCGTGCCGGTGACCACGCAGTCCAGCGCGCCGGCCGCCAGCTTGGGGCCGATCTCGGCAAAGGTGGTGAGCACTGGCAACGCGCCCAGCGCCTCGAACAGATCGGCCATGGCCGCAACCGAAACCCGCACCCGCCGGCCGCGCAGATCGGCCAGCGCGGCAAACGGCTGCTTGCAGAACAGCACCTGCGCCGGATAGGCATACACCGCCAGCAACTCCAGGCCCAGCCGCTGGCGCAAATGCTCGGCCAGCACTGGGCGAAACGCCGCCACGCTGCGGTGCAAGGTGGCCATGTCGGGGTTGAGGCCGGGCAGATCCACCGCACCGATCAGCGGCTCCTGCGCCACCGCCAAGCCCAACGGCGCGGTGCCAAACGGCAGCACGCCCAGTTGCAGCAAACGCAGCATGTCCTGGCCGCGGATGCCGGCGCGGTCGAACGGCACGATCTCGGCCCGCAGGCTGCCACTGCTGAGCTGGGGCAGGCTGCGGGTCCAGAACGGTTCTTCGTGCCGGGTGTACTGGTTGATGCGGGCCAGGCCACCGACGATGCGCAAATGGGTGGTGGGCGGCGTGGGTGCGACGGTTTGGGCGCACAACAGCGGTGTGATGCAAATCCCCAAAGCCAGCCGCAGAACCAGGCTGCAGCAGGCGCTTGGCAGATCCAGACAACTCATCGCTCTCCACCTTGTGGGCGCTGTCGCACTGGGCCGAATTGTGAACCTGTGCAGCAGCCGCAGCGAAAGCCGCTACGCTGCGACTTTTGCATTGCGCCGCAGCGCGCTGAGGGGAAAATCCATGGCCTTGAACAAGATCCTCGTCGCCCAGGGCGGCGGCCCCACGGCGGTGATCAACCAAAGCCTGGTGGGCGTGGTGATGGAGGCGCGCCGCCACAAGGGCATCGACCTGGTCTACGGCGCGCGCCACGGCGTGCGCGGCATCGTCAACGAGGATTTTGTCGATCTGACGCAAGAGACCAGCCACAACCTGGAGCTGGTGGCCAGCACCCCGTCGTCAGCGCTGGGCAGCACCCGCGACAAGCCTGACCTGGCCTATTGCCAGAAAATTTTCAAGGTGCTGCAGGCGCATGCAATCGGGCATTTTTTCTACATCGGCGGCAACGACTCGTCGGACACGGTGCGCATCGTCAGCGAGCAGGCGCAGGCCGCCGGCTACCCGATGCGCTGCATCCACATCCCCAAGACCATCGACAACGACCTGGTGGGCAACGACCACACACCGGGATTCCCGTCCGCGGCGCGTTTTGTGGCGCAGGCGTTTTCGGGTGCCAACCTGGACAACGCCGCGCTGCCCGGCGTCTACCTGGGTGTGGTGATGGGCCGGCATGCCGGCTTTTTGACCGCCGCGGCGGCACTGGGCAAGAAGTTTCCGGACGATGGCCCGCATTTGATTTACCTGCCCGAGCGGGTGTTTGTGCTGGAGCGCTTTTTGGCCGATGTGAAGGCGGTGTACGCCCAATACGGCCGCTGCGTGATTGCCGTCAGCGAGGGCATCCACGATGCCAGCGGTGCGCCGATCCTGGCCAAGCTGGCCAAAGACCTGGAGCGCGACGACCACGGCAATGTGCAGCTCTCGGGCACCGGTGCGCTGGCCGACCTGCTGTGCGAGGAGATCAAATCCAAACTGGGCATCAAGCGGGTGCGCGGCGACACCTTTGGCTACCTGCAGCGCAGCTTCATCGGCTGTGTATCGGATGTGGACCAGCGCGAGGCCCGGGAGGTGGGCGAGAAGGCGGTGCAGTTTGCGATGTGGGGCCACAACGGCGTGTTGCGCGACGGCTCGGTGGCCATCCAGCGAACGGGTTATTACTCGGCCGATTACACGCTGCTGCCGCTGGCCGACGTGGCTGGCAAGACCCGGGTGATGGAGGACGAATTCATCAACCAGGCCGGCACCGATGTGACCGACGCATTCCGCCTGTACCTGCGCCCGCTGCTGGGCGCTGGCCTGCCCGACGCCTACCGGCTGCGGCCGGCACCGGTGGCCAAGGTGCTGGCCACCGGGCTTTGAGGGCAAGTCCTGGTGGAAGCCTTTTTCGTCTCCACCGGCATCGTCGCGCTGGGCGAAATAGGCGACAAGACCCAGTTGCTGGCGCTGCTGCTGGCGGCGCGGTTTCGCAAGCCGGTGCCCATCATCCTGGGCATCCTGGTGGCCACCTTGGCCAACCATGCGATGGCCGGTGCGCTGGGCGGCTGGATTGCCGCGCTGATGGGGCCGCAGCTTCTGCGCTGGGTGATAGGCGGCTCGTTTCTGGCAATGGCGCTGTGGATGCTAATCCCTGACAAGCTGGACGATGCCGACGCGCCGGGCAGCGGCCAGCGCTTTGGCGTGTTTGGCACAACGGTGATCGCGTTTTTTCTGGCCGAGATGGGCGACAAGACCCAGATCGCCACGGTGGCACTGGCGGCGCGCTACCCGCAGTTGCTGGCGGTGGTGGCGGGCACCACCTAGGGCATGATGCTGGCCAATGTGCCGGCGGTGCTGCTGGGCGACCAGATTGCCAACAAGCTGTCGATGACGCTGGTGCACGGCATTGCGGCGGCGATCTTTGCAGTGCTGGGGGTGCTGACGCTGTTCAACGTGGGGCAGTGGCTGTGAGCAGTTGCAGCAGCGTGGACAGATCCAGGCTGATGCCTGGCAGCGCCTGCACATCGATGCGGCCGGGCGCGGCCAGCAGCGTGGCATCGCGGTACTCGCCGTCTTGCGGCGCACGCAGGATGCGCACGCAACCGGCGTCCAGATCGATGATCCAGCATTCCGGCACGCCGTGGCGCGCATACAGCGGCGCCTTGATGCGGCGGTCGTAGCTGGCGCTGCTGTCGGCCACCTCGATCACCAGCAATGCATCGGGGCCCAACGGCGGGGCGTGCAGATAAAAATCGTCGCGCGGCTTCAGCAGCGTCAGGTCGGGCTGGGTCTCGGTGTAGGTTGACAGCCGCAACGGGTCTTGCACCGAGACAATCGCCAAGTCGCCGACGGTTTGGCTGAGCAGGCGAAGCAAGCGCTTGACCGATGCAGCATGCCGCGTACCGATGGATGCCATGTCGACCAACTCCCCTTCGATCAACTCCACACGGGCATCCGGCGCCAGCACGCCGGTTTCTGCCATCCGGTAGTAATCGTCAACCGTCAGCCGATGGCGGTTGAGCACGACGTCAGGTTCGATCAGGCCCATGGCAACTCCTGGCTGCAAGCAAAAACTCGGGCCAAGAATAGCAGTGGTGAGGTGTTTGGCCCAGGCTTGCATCAAGCCTGCGCGCACCGCTGCTGGCCCAACAAATCCAGCAGCCGCAGCTCGATCACATCCCGCGCCGCACCCACCGGCAAGCGCACCAACAACCCCAGCGCACGCCGCAAATGCGCCGCGGCCTCGCCCTGCGCCGAGCGCTGCGCCGCATGGTGGGCCGCATGCTCCCAGCCGCCCACTGCCGCCTCCACCAGGCCGGCTTGCTCCTGGTGGCCGGCCAGCAGCTCGGGCCGGGCGCTGCACAGGCTGGCAAACTGCGCTTGCAGCACGGTGGCGATGGCGCCGTGCAGCAGGCGCCGGTCGCGCTCCAGCAGCGATTGGTAGGCCGCGTCGCGCACCAGCGCGTGTTTGAAGCTGTAGATCTGCTGGCCATCGCCCTCGGCCTGCAAGGTCAGCAGCCCGGCCTGCACCAGCGCGGCCAGTGCGGGCGCCAGCAGCGTGAGCCGGATCGGGGAATCGGCATGCTGGTTGACGGCCTCGATCTGCGCCAAAGTGAAGCTGCGGCCCAGCGCACTGCCAAGCTGGGCCGCACGCTTGGCCAGCGGCAACTGGTCCAGCCTGGCCATCAGCAGGTCTTGCAAGGTGGCGGGCACGGCATCGCGCAGGCTGGCGGCGATGTCGCTGGCCGGCTGCTGCGCGGTCAGTGCAGCGGCCATGCGGGCCGATTCTTCGATGAACAACGGCACGCCGTCGGCGCGCTGGGTCAGCCAGCCGGCCAGGTCACTGTCCAGCATCGCCACGCCGATGGCGCCTTGCAGCACCGCCCGCGCTGCATCCGCGCCCAGGCCGCCCAGCGCCAGCGTTGGCACGCCGTAACTGGCCATGTTGGCTTCGTCAGCCGCAGCACTGCGCAAGGTCAGCAGCAGCACCCGCTGGTCGGGTGGGCCGTCGATCAGCCGCTGCACCAGCGCGCGGGTGGACGGGTCGATCCAGTGCACGTCTTCGACGATCAGGCACACGGGGGCTTGTTGGTCCAGGCCCAGCGAGATGCGCGCCAGCAAATCCATCGTGCGCTGGCGTTGGCGCTCGGCCGGGCTGGTGTGGGCATCGGGGTTGTCATCCACCAACGGCGGCAACAGCTCGGCCGGAATCGCCAGCAGATGGCCCAGCAGCGCCAGTGCGGCCTCGGCCTGCGGCCCGGCGGTGACTTGCAATTGGCGCAGCCGCGAAAGCTGCAGCGCGGGGGGATCGGCCTCGTGGATCTGCAGCCGCCGGCGCAGCAGATCGATCATCGGCTGGAACGCGCTGCCACTGTGCTCGGGTGCGCAGCGGCATTCCAGCGTGCGGTGGCCGGCGGCAGCCAAGCCGCGCAAAAACTCGCGCACCAGGCGTGATTTGCCGATGCCGGCCTCGCCGCGCAGCAGCAAAGCCTGGCGGCTGCCGCCCGCTGCCGCCAACCAGCGCTGCTGCAACTGCACCAGCTCGGCCTCGCGGCCGATGAACGGCGTCAGATGGGCGCGTGCATCAAAACGCTCGGTGCCTTGCACCGGCCGCTCGCGTTGCACGCGGTAGATCGGCGTGCCATCCTCAAAGCCCCGCAACTGCGCTGCGGCGGCCTCCAGGCAAAACTCAAAACGCTCACCGGCGATCTGGCGGGTGGACTCGCTGACCAGCACCCCGCCGGCCCCGGCGCGCTGCTGCAGCCGCGCCGCATGGTGCACCGCCGTGCCCACCGGCTGGCCCTGGCGGATCACCACCCGGCCGGTGGCAATGCCGATGCGCACCTGCAGGCCCAGGTCGTCCATGCGCTGGCTCAGGGCCAGGCCGGCGCGCAGCGCCTGCGCGGCAGCGTCCTCGCTGGCGACGGGGTAGCCGAAGTAGCACATGAAACCGTCGTCGCCCTGCGGATCGTCGGCCAGGCCGCCGTGCTGCTGCGCGGTCTCGGCCACCCGGCGGTGGTAGTGGGTGAGGCGCTCGCTGTATTCCTCGTCGCCCAGCCGGTGCATCAGGCCGGTGGAATCGACCAGGTCGCAGGACAGGATGGTGACCTGGCGCAGCTCGTCGCTGTGGGTGGCGGCGGGCCGGCCGGTGCTGGTGCTTGGCGCGGCGGGCCTGTTTGTCGCCAGCGGCAGTGGTGCAAATTGGCCGTCGCCATAAAACCAGGCGTTGCAACCGGCACCGGCGTCTGCGGCGGTGTCTGCGCCGGTGTTTGCGGCAGGACGCGCCGCCGCCCGCGCGCGCTGCGCCGCCACGCCAAACGCTGCACCGTCGGCCAGCGCGGCGTAAAACAGTGCCAGGGCAACGGGTGCGGGTGCCGGCAACAGCAGCGCACTGAGCCCGGCCTGGCCCACCGCGCTGGCCAGGCCGGGCAGTGCATTGTCGGGCAGGCCTTCAACGATCAACAGGCGCGGCGCTGTGGACAGCGTGGCCAGCAGCTTGATGTTGGCCAACAGCGCAGCGGGCAATGCGGCGTTGTCAACTTCAGCGGCTTGCCCAGCCGGGTGCAGGTGCACGATATCGGCCGCCGCCGCAGCCTGGCACCAGGCCTCGGGCGCCTGTGGATCGTGTTGCAGCACCCGCAACACCAGTGGCCCGAAGCGGCCGGGCTGGGGGCTGTTGTGGGCGGCAGTGGCACTGCTGTCAGCGGCGATCACATGCAGCACTTGCAGCAGCGCGCCGGGTTCGCGGTGGCGCAGCGGCGCGGCCGGTGCCGCCTGCGTCATCACCTGGCGCACGACGGTGAAGCGCTGGTCCAGGTGCTGGGCGGCTTGGTCGGGCGCGGTGGCCGACAGCGCCATCAGTTCCCAGGGCAATGCCACTTGGCGCTCACCCAGTTGCAGGTGCAGCCAACCGCCGGGCTGGCGCGCCAGCACCGCAGCCACCGACGCTGGCAGCAGCGCCTGGGCCATCGCGCTGCCAAATCCCGGCAGGCCACCGGGCGCTGTGGCGGCCCGGCGCCAGGCCTCGCCTTGCCAGCGGGCCAGGCCGTTGGCGGCCAGCGCCTGGCGCTCGTGCAGCGCCAGGTTGCGGCCGTCGGACAGCAGAAAGTTCAGGCCACCGGCGCCATCATCAAACGCCGTCAGGCGCAGTGCATGGCGCTGCGGCTCGCTCACAACAACTGGCGCCGGCGCTGGGCCAGCAGATGCAGCGGTGCGCGGAACATGCGGGCTCCTGGCGGGCGGTGGGCTGGGATGCCTTATTTTGCCTGTTGCGGTGGCCGGGCCTGCGGGCGCCGATTGGCTTGTGCGGGTGTGGGATATGTCTGGCGCGGCAAGCCGCTGCAGACATCGCGTCGAGGGGACGGCACCCTGTTGTGGCCCTTCGCGGCGAAGCGATCATCCGGCGGCGATCCGCCTGAAGCCGCGCGTTCAACAACAGCGCCCCTTGCCACCGCCGTACCGCGCCTCCTGCCGTTCACGGAAGAAGGCCTCGTAGCTCATCGGCACCCGGTCCGGGTGCGCAAGCTGCGTGTGGCGCAGGTAGGTGTCGTAGTCCGGCAGGCCGACCATCAGGCGCAGGGACTGCGCCAGCGCGCGCGCCAGGTAGCGCCCCGCTTCCGGCAAGTCGATGCTGGCGCCGCTCATCACGTGGCCGTCAAGGACATCGGCTCGAATGGCGTCTCGCGGGTCGTCGGCCGGTTGGCGGCGCGCGCCGCCAGCGAGGTGCGCACGCTGTAGAACAGCACGCTCAGCACGACGAAGATGAACACCCCGCACAACGCGGCGTCGAGCCGGTCGTTGAAGACGATGCGCGCCATGGCTGCGGGCGTCTTTGCCGGCGCGATCAGCACGCCCTGCGCCAGGCCATCGGCGAACTTCGCGGCATGCGCCAGGAAGCCGACCTTCGGGTCCGCCGAAAAGATCTTCAGCCAGCCCGCCGTCAGGGTGCACACCAGCAGCCACGCCGCCGGCGCCATCGCGACCCAGGCATAGCGCTCACGCTTCATGCGGAACAGCACCACCGTGCCCAGCATCAGCGCCACCGCGGCCAGCATCTGGTTGGAGATGCCGAACAGCGGCCACAGCGTGTTGATGCCGCCCAGCGGATCGACCACGCCCTGGTACAGGAAGTAGCCCCAGGCCGAGACCGTCAGGGCGGTGGCGACCAGGTTGGCCGCCAGCAAGTCGGTGCGTGCCAGGGCCGGCACGAAGCTGCCCAGCAGGTCCTGCAGCATGAAGCGCCCGGCGCGCGTGCCGGCGTCGACCGCGGTCAGGATGAACAGCGCCTCGAACAGGATCGCGAAGTGGTACCAGAAGGCCATCATCCCCGGCCCGCCGAGTGCCTGCTGCAGGTTATGGGCCATGCCCACCGCCAGCGTCGGGGCGCCGCCGGCGCGGCCCAGGATGGTGGTCTCGCCGACGTCCTTGGCGGTCTGAATCAGCATGTCGGGCGTGACCGCGAAGCCCCAGCCAGAGATGGCTTGCGCCACTGCTTGCG
>JANOBL010000017.1:0-3848 GCA_031411635.1 Betaproteobacteria bacterium | reverse complement strand
CCCCTGCCCGGGGGAGGGAGCCGCTGGATTCAGTACTGCACCGCCTGCTGGCCGGCCAGCAGCGTCAAGTACAGCGCGGTCAGTGCCCGGCTGCGGTTGTCTTGCTGCGCCACCACGGCATTCGCCAGGCTTTGCCGCATTGCCGCCGGCATGCGGCCGTACAGCAGCGCCTGGTCCACCGCGTCGATCAGCGCGGCGGTATTGCCACCCAGATTGACAAAGCGCGACAGATCGAGCGGGAAGTCGCTGCCCGGGTTGCTGAGGATCTGCCAGAAGAAGTTGCCGCGCAGCACGGCCTCGGTGGGCGAGTAGATCTGGAACTCGGGCCCGGAGAGCGCCGTGTGCGGGATGCGGAACAAGGGCGAGTAGAAACTGAACACCGAGGGTGCCGCCAGCGGTGTTTCGCCCAGCCGCGAGAAGCTCCAGGCCTGCTGGTTGGTGGGCGACACATTGCCGCCCAGCGCCCGCACCACCGACACCACATGAAAGATCGGATCCTTGAGCCGGCCGCTGTTGACGCTGGCCACATCGTTGCGCGCCTCGGCATCCAGCAGCACCGCGCGCAGCACCGCGCGCAGATCACCGCGTTGCCCACTGCCGTTGTTGTTGAACACCGTGGCCACCCGGGCCACATAAGCCGGGCTGGGGTTGCTGCCGACCAGGCTGCGGATCAAACGTGTGGCGATGAAGGGTGCGACGTTGGGATGCGCAAACACACAGTCCAGCGCCGCCACCAGGTCTTGCAGTGCGCCCTGGTTGGCCGGCAGGCTGCAGCCCAGCAACTGCTTGGCGGTTTTGTCGTGGTTGACATCGCGCGGCTGCAGCGGGCCGCTGAAGTTCTCCCAGTTGTTGTTGCCGGCACCGGCATAGGTCCAACCGGTGAAGGCCAGCGCCAACTGCGCCACGGTGTTCTGGTCGTAGGTGGGCAGTGGCGCGCCTGCAGCACCGGTGGCCGGCGTGCCATCCAGATTCAGCTTGACCAACCCGAGCGAGAACAATTGCATCAGCTCACGCGGAAAGTTCTCGTTGGCGCCGCCGCTGCCCGGGCCGGGCTTGTTGCTGTTGGCCATGTCAAGGTACTTGCCCATCTGCGGGCTGGTGGCGATTTCGCCCAGCAGGGCCCGGTAGTTGCCAAAGGCGTGGCGGCTGAGGATCTGCAGGTAGGGGATGATCTCGTTGGGATAGTTGTTCTTGTTCATCGACACCACGATGATCTGGCCCAGCGCATAAGCCATGCGCTGGCGCAACTGGTCGGGTGCCGACGACAACCTGGCCAGGTACTGGGCCTGCATCACGCTGTTGTTCATGCCACCGCTGCCGGGGTCGGGGATGGTGGTCTCGGGCATGGCGAGCTGTTCGTTCAGCCAGGCATCGATGCCGATCTGGTTGACCCTTGCCAGCGCCGCCGGCGTGGGGCCGAAGGCGGCTTGCTCCAGCAGCCGGGCGGCTTTCAGATTGGGTGTGCCCTGGCCGGTGCCGGGGTCGGGCATGGGGCCGGGCGTGGGGGTGGGTGTCGGCGTCGGAACCGGGGTGGGCGTGGGCGTGGGCACAGGCGTGGTGCTGGCCGCCGTCACACCGACAGTCACCACGTCGCTGAACACACCGCCCAACCCGGTCTGGCGCACCCGCAAGACCACGTTGCTGCCCACCTGGGCAGCGTTTGCAGTGCCGCTGGCGCGCAACTGCGTGCTCGACACCCAGGTCGTGGGCAGATCGACATCGCCAAAGCGCAGCACGGCGTTGGCGGTGAAATAAGCGCCGTTCAGCGACAGCGTGAACGCACCCACCGGCACCGAGCGCGGCGCGCTGCTCCACAGCCGGGGTGGCACCTGGGTGATGGTCAGCGTGACAAACCCGGACTTGTCGGGCTGGGCGGTGCTGGTGGCACTCACCTTCACCGCATTGGCGGCGGGCACCACGGCGGGCGCGTTGTACAGCCCGGCGGCGCTGACGGTGCCGAACACGCTGTTGCCGCCCGGCACGCCGTTGACCGCCCAGGCCGCCGTGTTGACCACCAGCGGCACATAAGCGGTGAGTTGGCGGCTGCTGGACACCGGTACGCTGCCGCTGCTGTAAACCGTTATCTGTTGAGCCCCGGCCGGCGCTGCCGGCCCCAGCGAGAACAGCAGCAAAACAAGCAAAAAGCGAAGCAATTGCATGGCGCGGGCCTGTCATCTGGCGGCTGGAGAGTGGCCAATGTAGGGCCCGGCAAGCCGGCCAAGTGTAGGGATTGGTGAGCGCTTGAAACCGTGCGCGGCAAGCTGCTCAAGCCGCTGAAAAACGCTCAGGGCAGCAACTCGAACAACGCCGATCCGTCGCCGTTGTCCTTGACCAGCTTGATTTGTGGATAGCGTGCAAGATGAGCGACACCGCCGGTGCCCGACAAGAAGCGCAGCTTTACGCCGGCCACCGGCCGGATGCGCCAGTTGTTGTCGGCCGCCGGGTCCAGCGTAGCGCTGGCGCGCATGTACTGCACCAAAGCCTCGCGGTTTTCATCCGGCGCGTCCATGATGATGTTCTTGCCGTCCAGGCCCGGAAAATTGCCACCCCCGGACGCACGGTAGTTGTTGGTCACCACCATAAAGCGCGTGGCATCGTCCAGCGCCTTGCCCTGGTATTGCAGGTTGACGATGCGGCGCGATCCCGGCGCCACCAGCTTGCCGTCGGGTGCGTAGCGTGCCGGCTGGCTGACGTCGATCTGGTAACTCACACCGTCCAGCGTGTCGAAGTTGTAGGTGGGAAACGCATCGTTGATCAGGTTCTGCTCAGGCGCGCCGGCCGGGTCGATGCGGTTGAACTGCCCGGCCGACATCTCCAGCCATTCGCGCACCACCGCGCCGGTCACCCGCACCGCCTTGATGGTATTGGGGTAGATGTACAGATCGGCCACATTGCGGATCGACAGCGTGCCGGCCGGGATGTCGGTGTAGTAGTTCCAGCCCTGTCGGCCACCGGCCTTGAACGGCGCAGCGGCCGACAGCAGCGGCAGGCCCTCGAACTCGGTGCCTTGCAGCGCACGCTTGGCATAGGCTAGCTGGGCCAGCGAGACGATCTGCACCGATGGATCGTCGGCCACCTGGGCAAAGTAACTGGTGATCGGCGTGCGGGTTTGCGCCACCTCGCCGCGCACGTAGGCCAGCGTGCCAGCGTGCTCGGCGGCGATCAGCTCGGCCACCATCGGGTCTGCGGCCACCAGCGGCTTGCGGGTGGCGCGGTCGGTGATGGGGCGTAATTCGGTCTTGCTGCTCACCACCTTCCAGGCGCCCGAGCTGTTGTCCAGCGTCAGGTCCACCACGCCCAGGTGGTCGCCCCAGCGGCCGGGCATCACCGATGGCACGCCATTGATCGTGCCTTTGGCCAAATCCACCTTGGGATAGGCGGCAAAAAAAGCGCTTGGAAACTCGCCATGCGAATGGCCGAAAAGAATCGCATCGATGCCCGGCACCTCGGCCAGCCTGGCCACCGAGTTCTCGGCAAAACGCGGTGTTTCACCCTGCTCGAAGCCCGAGTGCGGGATTGCCACCACCACTTGCGCGCCCTTGGCCCGCATCTCGGGCACAAAGCGGTTTGCGGTTTCAACCATGTCGCGGGCGATGACCTGGCCTTCCAACTGTTGCTTGTCCCACAGCATGATCTGCGGCGGCACAAAACCGATCACGCCAATTTTGATGGCGTGTCGCGCGCCGCTGGCGTCGACCAACTGGCGATCCAACATCACATAAGGCGTGAAGGCATGGGTCTCTTGCCCGGCGGGTTTTTTCTCGTCCAGAAACACATTGGCATTGACATACGGGAAGTTCGCCGTGGCGATGGCCTGGCGCAGGAAGGGCAGGCCGTAGTTGAACTCG
>JANOBL010000016.1:0-1725 GCA_031411635.1 Betaproteobacteria bacterium | reverse complement strand
GCTTTGCCGCCAATCATCTTGGCCTGCCCGATCTGCAGGCCTGGGACCAGGCCTATGCCGGCGAAAAACTCAAAGAGGCGCGCTACGCCTTCAGCGAGCAAGCCGTCAAACAATACTTCACCGAGCCGCGGGTGCTGGAAGGCCTGTTCCGCATCGTCGAAACCCTGTTTGATGTGCGCATCCGCCCCGACCAGGCCGAGGTCTGGCACGACAGCGTGCGCTTCTTCCGCATCGAGCGGGACCACCCGGCGGGCGCCGGTGACCTGGCACCGCAGTTGGTGGGCCAGTTTTACCTCGACCCGTACGCCCGCCCCGGCAAGCGCCCCGGCGCCTGGATGGACGGGGTGCGGGGCCGCTGGCTGCGCCCCGACCGGCCGGCCGGTGCCACGGCGCTGCAAACCCCGGTGGCGCACCTGGTATGCAACTTTGCCGCGCCGGTGGGTGGCAAACCGGCGCTGCTGACGCATGACGACGTGATCACCTTGTTCCACGAGTTTGGCCACGGCTTGCACCACATGCTGACCCAGGTGGACGAGTTGGCGGTGGCCGGCATCTCGGGCGTGGAATGGGATGCGGTGGAGCTGCCCAGCCAGTTCATGGAGAACTTCTGCTGGGAGTGGGAGGTGTTGTCGCGCCTGACCGCGCATGTGGACAGCGGCGACGCGCTGCCGCGCCCGCTGTACGACAGCATGCTGTCGGCGCGCAACTTTCAGAGTGGGCTGCAGACGCTGCGCCAGGTGGAATTTGCGCTGTTCGACATGCGCATCCACACCGAGGCCGGTGCGGCCACCCGGCTGCAAGCGGTGATGGACGAGGTGCGGGCAGAGGTCAGCGTCAACCCGACGCCGCCGTTCAACCGCTTCCAGAACGCGTTTTCGCACATCTTTGCCGGCGGTTATTCGGCCGGCTATTACAGCTACAAATGGGCCGAGGTGCTGTCGGCCGATGCGTTTGCCGCGTTCGAGGAACAAGGCGTGTTCAACCCCGAGGTGGGCCAGCGCTTTCGGCGCGAGATTCTGGAGGCCGGTGGCAGCCGGCCGGCAATGGACAGCTTCAAGGCCTTTCGGGGCCGCGAACCGCGCATTGATGCACTGTTGCGGCACCAGGGCATGGCTTGAGTGCGGGCTGGCGCTGGGCTAGATTCCGTGGCATGACCATGCATCGTTTGTTGTTGGCCGGCGTTGTTGCCTTGGGTTGCAGCGCAGCGCAGGCCCAGTACAAGGTGGTGGGGCCGGATGGCCGCATCACCTACACCGACCGGCCGGTGATCACCGAGGCCGGTGCACAGGTTCAATCGCTGCGGCGCGATGGCACGGTGCGTGGCCCCAGCGGCCCAGCCCAGCCGGCGGCGTCCAACCCGGCGCTGCCGGCCGAATTGCGGCCACTGGTGGCGCGTTTCCCGGTGATCCTCTACACCAGCAGCGATTGCGCCCCCTGTGCGCTTGGCCGCAGCTTGCTGCTGCAACGTGGTGTGCCGTTCAACGAGCGCACGATCAGCAGCGATGACGATGTCGCCGCGTTGGCGCGCTTGACTGGCGGGCGCAGTGTGCCGGCGATCACCGTCGGCGGCCAGGCGCTGCGGGGGTTTCAGGATTTGGACTGGCACGGCACGCTGGACCTGGCGGGTTACCCGCGTGAGTCCAAACTGCCGCGCAATTACCAGCCGACACCGGCTGCACCGGCTGCACCGGCCGTGGCCCGCAGCACGGCCGAGCCGATCACGAT
>JANOBL010000015.1:0-3582 GCA_031411635.1 Betaproteobacteria bacterium | reverse complement strand
CAGCTCTCGGGCATCGGCCCGGGTGCGCTGCTGCAACAGCACGGCATCAGCGTGCAGCACGATCTGCCTGGCGTGGGCCAGAACCTGCAAGACCATTTGCAGATTCGCGCGGTGTTTGAGGTGCAGGGCGTCAAGACCCTCAACACGATGGCCAACTCGCTGCTGGGCAAGGGCTTGATCGGCCTGGAATACCTGCTGCGCCGACGCGGCCCCATGAGCATGGCGCCGTCGCAGCTGGGCTGCTTTACCCGCTCCGGGCCCGAGTTGGCCTGGCCCAATCTGCAGTACCACGTGCAGCCTTTGTCGCTGGATGCGTTTGGCGAGCCGCTGCACCGCTACAACGCGTTCACCGCCAGTGTCTGCAACCTGAACCCGACCTCGCGTGGCCAGGTGGCCATCCGCTCGCCCCGGCCCGAGGACGCACCGCTGATCCAGCCCAACTACCTGGCCACCGAGCTAGACCGCCAGGTGGCCGCCCAATCGCTGCGCTTGACGCGCCGCATCGCGGCCCAGCCGGCGCTGGCCAAGTACCAGCCCAGGGAAGTGAAGCCGGGTGCGCAGTTCAGCACCGATGAGGAGCTGGCGCGGCTGGCCGGCGACATCGGCACGACGATTTTTCACCCGGTGGGCACCTGCCGCATGGGCCGCGCCGACGACCCGCTGGCGGTGGTGGACAGCGAGCTGCGGGTGCGCGGCGTGGCCGGGCTGCGCATTGCCGATGCCAGCGTGATGCCCAGCATCACCAGCGGCAATACAAACTCGCCCACCCTGATGATTGCCGAGCGGGCAGCAGCCTGGTTACGTGTTACCCCCTAAGCGGGTTGTGGCGGGCGGACCAAAAAGCGGGTTATCCCGGGGTGACTTGCCCAGGGGCGCTGCCTACAGTGCGCCCACTCGGCATGAGCGGCCGGCCACGTTGGCCGCCCAGGCCTGGGGGACTGAGGAGACACAGACAACACCAGAAACAGCGGGTAAAGACCGGGCGCAACAAAAGATCACAGCGCCAAGACGGGCCAGGCTCCGTTCGGCTACAGCCCAATTGCACAACGCCAGGCCGCGATGCCTGGCGTTTTTTTTGGCTTCGGCCGGCGCGTTGCGCCTTAACTTTGCTGCGCAAAGTTAGCCTGCGCCGCAACGGCCTTTGGCCGTTGTGGCCTACCTTGGCGGGGGTGTTGTGCCCTGGATTGGCCATTGGGTCAAGCGCCGAAAAGCGCTATCGCCAGCGGTCAGATTCGCGCTACCAAGCGCGGTCATCGGCGCTAGGCTGGGCGTGTCTGTCTGTCAACCTCCACCGCCCCCACCCCCATGCCCGCCAACCCGCAACTGCACACTCTGGAGATGGACATCCCGGCCAAGCCCGATGTGCTGGTCAAGCTGTCGCTGCTGCTGGCCGAGGACGATGTCAACCAACAAGCGGTGGCCACGCTGGTGCAGTGCGACATGGCGCTGGCCTCGGCCGTGTTGCGCGCCGTCAACTCGTCGCTGTACGGCCTGGGCGGCCGGGTGCAAAGCGTGCAGCAGGCCATCACCTACCTGGGCACGCGCGAGGTGGCGGGCATCACCTTTGAGATGGGCTTGCGCGCCGCGTTTGCACCCGCGCCCGAGCTGGACCTGATCTGGGCCCGCGCCACCCAGCGTGGCCTGGTGATGGGCCGGCTGGCGCAGGCGCTGGGGCTGGACGCCTGGGCAGCGCATTCGGCCGGGCTGTTTGAGGAATGTGGCAAGGCGGTGCTGTTTCGCCATGCGCCCGACCACTACCGCGCGATGCTGCGCGCCGCGCCGTCCGACGATGATTTGTGCGAGCTGGAGCATGCCGGTTTTGGCGTCAGCCACGATGCGCTGGGCGCGGCCCTGTGCGAGAGCTGGGGCCTGGGCCCGGCGGCGGTGGCCAGCGTGCGCCACCATGTGCTGGCCCAGGGCCTGCTGGAGATCAGCGTGCCGGCGCCGCAGCGTGGTGTGCTGGCGCTGTCGGTGGTGTGCGCCGCCATCTTGGCCAGTCCCGATGCGCTGGAAGCCGTGGTGGCCGCGATCTGCCCGCAGGCCGATCTGGACAGCGCGCTGACCTTGCGTGCGGCGCGCCGCTTGATCGAGCAGCTTGCCAACGCGGCGGCCAACGGGCGCTAGCCTGGCCGCTACCGGCGCCACCCAGCGTCAAACCCTGTTCTCGAAACCCCCGCTGGGCAGCCCGGTGCCCGGGCGATACGCTGGGCGGCACCGCCTCCAGCCTGCCGAGAAAGGGCCTGCCCATGCAACGCCATACCGATGTGGACCCCGCCAGCCTGGCGCTGCAACGCCTGTACCACTGGGAGCAGACCGCGCCGTCGCGTGTGGTGCTGACACAGCCGATGGGAAAGGACGGCGGGGGCGCCCTTTCCACCTTCACCTGGGCCCAGGTGATGGACGCTGCACGCCGCATGGCCGCGCACCTGCAGGCCCAAGGGCTGCAGCCGGGCGACCGGGTGGCGCTGATCTCGAAGAACACCGCCTGGTGGTTGATGGCCGATTTTTCGATCTGGCTGGCCGGCGGGGTGTCGGTGCCGCTGTACCCCACGCTGGCGGCCGACACCATCCGCCAGATCCTGAGCCACTGCGAGGCGCGGTTTTTGTTCATCGGCAAGCTCGACGGCTGGGCCGGCATGCGCCCGGGTGTACTGGCGGGCCTGGCCTGCATCCGCTTGCCGCTGGCGCCCGCCATGGCCGAGATGCCGCCCGAAACGCAAGACTGGGACGCGATCACCGCCCGCACCGCGCCGCTGGCCGGCAACCCGCTGCGGGATGGCGACGAGCTGGCCACCATCATGTACACCTCGGGCACCACCGGTGCGCCCAAGGGCGTGATGCACAGCTTTGCCACCTTTGCCTGGTCGATCGCATCCGGCTTGAAGCGGGTGACCGAGATCAACGAAACCGCACGCATGCTGAGCTACCTGCCGCTGTCGCATGTGGCCGAGCGCACGCTGGTGGAGCATGGCCTGCTGGCCACCAGCATGCAGCTTTATTTTGCCGAGAGCCTGGAAACCTTCACGCAAGACCTGCAGCGCGCCCGGCCCACCGCGTTTTTCTCGGTGCCGCGGCTGTGGGTCAAGTTCCAGCAAGGGGTGTCGGCCAAGATGCCGCCGGCCAAGCTGAACCGGCTGCTGAAGATCCCGATCCTGAACAACATCGTGCGCAAGAAGATCCTGGGCGCGCTGGGGCTGGACCAATGCAAGTTTGCGTCCGGCGGCGCCGCGCCGATGCCGCCGGAGCTGCTGAACTGGTATGCCAGGCTTGGCCTGCCGATCGTCGAGGCCTACGGCATGACCGAAAACTGCGGCGTCTCGCATGCCACCTTGCCCGGTGTGCAGCGCCCCGGCACCGTGGGCCCGCCGTACGACGGTGTGAGCTGCCGGATTGATCCGGCCAACGGCGAGGTGCAGGTCAAGAGCGAGGGTTTGATGCTGGGCTACTACAAAGAGCCCGAACTGACCCGCGAATCCTTCACCGCCGATGGCTGGCTGCACACCGGCGACAAGGGCAGTGTCGATGCGCAGGGCTACCTCAAGATCACAGGCCGCGTCAAAGACCTGTTCAAAACCAGCAAGG
>JANOBL010000014.1:0-2245 GCA_031411635.1 Betaproteobacteria bacterium | reverse complement strand
CGGTCTGACTACAGCCGCTTGTCTTAATCCCCTCGAATTCGGGGCTGATCAGTAGCGAACGAAGCGGAAACGCTTCACGTCGAACTGGCGGGTCTTAATCCCCTCGAATTCGGGGCTGATCAGTAGCGTGCACCTCCCGATTTTCGCAGGCCCGACACCGGCTTGCACCGGTACTTGCCAACATCTTTCGGGATGCTCAAGTTGAGGCCTCGAATTGCCCGACCAGGCTGGCTTCAACAGCCTCGTCCGCCGATTCTGACTCGGGCGACAGTACCAGCCTGGCTGCGTCCCGCGGCGCCAGGACCAGGCCTTCCGGCCAGGCTTGCCGCCCCAGCCGCCACACCGGGCAGCGGGCTGGCAGGTGGTAAGCACGCAGATCGTCCACCCGGGTGTCGATCAGACGCTCCAGCCGGGCCAGGTGATCGGCGATCGCCGCATCGTCGGCCTCGACGGTGAAGGCTGAATACTGGGCCGGCAGGCCCAACTTGCGCAGGCAGCGGTGCACTCGGCGCAGGCGCCGGGGCTCGCGGATGTCGTAGGCCACGAGCCAGGTTTTGACTTGGTGGGTGCTCATGCCAGGGTTGCTTACATCAATTGGGCTCGCAAGCCGTGCTCCAGGCTGCCGATGATGGCCCCCAAGGCCTGGTGCAGCCGGGTGCCATGGCGCTCTACGGTGGCGGCCGCCAGCCGTTGCGGGGTGGTGTGTTGAAACGCCGGCAGTGGCAGGTCTTGCAGGATGCAGTGCAGCGTCCACTCCATCAAGTCAGCGATCAGCCGGCCCAGGTGCAAGCCCTCGGCGGCAAAGCAGATCAGCGCCGGATCTCCCAACTGCCCGTGCAGTCGCTGCGCCACCCAGGCGGCGTTGGCGGCTTGCAGCGCTCGCAGCCAGGGGCCGGCAGGCTGGCCCAGCCGTTGGCGGTGCAAGTTGCACAGCCGGGCCCGCACCGCGATGGGCGACAGATCGGCGCTGGTGACGCGCAGCGCGCGCAGTGTGTCGAGCATCTCGCGCCGAGTCTGGCTGCGCTGCCATTCGCGCAGCAGCTCGGGGCCGTGGGCCAGGTCCAGCGCCTCGCGCAGCAGGCTGGCCAGCGTGGTTTCGCGGCGCCGTGGGCCAAAACACCAGCCCACGGTTTGCCCGCTGGCATCGTGAAACACCACCGGCACGCCGGCCCGCAGGCAGGCCAGCAGCGCGGCGGTGCTCCAGCTTGCGTGGCTGGGGCTGATCACCCGCGCCAGGCGCTGCAGCGGGTACAGGCAACGGGCGCGGCCAGGGGCGCTGATGTGCAGCGCCGGCCCTTCGTCCAGCGCCACCTGCCACAGCAGCTTGGCGTCCAGGTACAGCGGTTTGATCATCGGTGCTTGCCGTCGTTGCTGTCGTCGTCACCGGCATCGGTGGCCCAGTGCTCGTCGGCGGGCAACCGGGCTGCTGTTGCCAGCGCACGGGCCAGCAGCCGCGCATGGCGGCGCAACGCTGCTGCGCAGCGCCGCTGCAGCGGCACCACGGCCTGGTAAAAGTGCGCACGGCCGGCTTTGCCCATCAGGCAGGCGCCGGCACCGTCATTGCCAAAGTGCTCGGGCCGCAGCTCACGGCTGCGGAACTGCTGCCACACCCAGGCGTCGACGCGGGCACGCCATGGCTCCACCAGATCACAGGCCAGGGATGCGCGGCCAAACGCCGGGTTGTGCAAAAAGCCCACCATCGGGTCCAGCCCGGCGGCCCAGCAGGCTTGCTCGGCCTGCGCTTGCAGCAAGGTGTAGCCCAGCGACAAACACGCGTTCACCGGATCGGGTGGCGGCCGGCGGCGCCGCGCATTGAAGCCCAGCGCTGGCGCAAACAACCGGGTATAGCCCCCAAAATAAGCGGCCGCGCCGGCGCCCTCCAGCCCCCGCACGCTGGCCCGGTCAGCGGCTTGGGGCAGGCGGTCGAGGGTGGTCAACAAGGTGGCCTGGGCGTCGGTCAATGGTTTGCGCAGATCGGGGCGCACCAGCCCGGCCTGGTGCAACAACCGCTGTTGGGCGGCCAGTTTGGCGCGCACCACGCTGCGGCTCCAGGCGGTGGCCCAGGCTTCGTCGTTCATGCGCTGGCATTGGGCGATGCGGGCGCGTGCATCGTTGGCCGGTTTGCCCAGCAGGTGGGCCACCCGCTGGCTGCCGCGTCCGCCCAGCGCCAGCAGGCCGATGCCGGCATCGGCCAGCGCGGCCCGCGGGCCGCGGCTGGGTTGGGTGTCGGCGCGCAGCACCCCCC
>JANOBL010000013.1:0-3011 GCA_031411635.1 Betaproteobacteria bacterium | reverse complement strand
AGCCCTTGCCGTGAACCACCTCGTCATGCGAAATGGGCAACACGAAGTTTTCGTTGAACGCATAGACCAAGCTAAAGGTCATCTCGCCGTGGTGGTGTTTGCGGTGCACCGGGTCACGCGCCATGTAGGCCAGCGTGTCGTGCATCCAACCCATGTTCCATTTGTAGTGAAAGCCCAGGCCGCCGGCATAGGTGGGGCGCGAGACGGCTGGGAAGGCGGTGGATTCTTCGGCCAGGGTGATGGCTTGCGGCCGCTCGCTGCCCACCACCTCGTTGAGCCGCCGCAAGAAGCTGATCGCCTCCAGGTTCTCGCGCCCGCCGTGCACATTGGGAATCCACTCGCCGGCCTTGCGGCTGTAGTCGCGGTACAGCATCGACGCCACCGCATCCACCCGCAGGCCGTCGACGCCAAAACGCTCCAGCCAGTACAGCGCGTTGCCGATCAGGTAGTTGCGCACCTCCGTGCGGCCCAGGTTGTGGATCAGCGTGTTCCAGTCCGGGTGGTAGCCCTCGCGTGGATCGGCGTACTCGTACAAATGGGTGCCGTCAAACTGGCCCAGGCCATGGGCATCGGTGGGAAAGTGCGCCGGCACCCAGTCCAGGATCACGCCGATGCCTGCGGCATGCGCGGCGGCCACAAAGCGCGCAAAACCGGCCGGGTCGCCAAAGCGGGTGTCATTGCCAGACGGCACGCTGAAGCGCGCCGTGGGCGCGTACAAGCCCACCGGCTGGTAGCCCCAGGAGCCATCAAACGGGTGCTCGCTGATCGGCAGCAACTCAACATGGCTGAAGCCCAGGCCGGCCGCATACGGGATCAGCGAGGCGGTGAGTTCGTCCCAATCCAGCCAGCGGTTGCCTTCTTCCGGCTTGCGCCGCCACGAGCCCAGGTGCACCTCGTAGATGCTGATGGCTGCGTCCAGTGCATTGGCGGCCTGGCGCTGTGCCGATGCGGGCAGCAGCGCCGGCAGCGGCGCCACCACGCTGGCGGTGGCCGGCCGCAACTCGGCGGCACGCGCCATCGGATCGGCTTTTTGCGGCAGCAACTGGCCTTGCGGGCCCAGCAGCTCAAACTTGTAGCGCGCACCGGCTGCCAAGCCCGGAATGAACAGCTCCCAAACCCCACATTCGCGGCGCAAACGCATCGGATGCCGCCGGCCGTCCCAGACGTTGAAATCTCCAACCACGCTGACCCGGCTGGCATTGGGCGCCCAGACCGCAAAACCGGTGCCGGCCACGCCCTCGTGCACCCGGGGATCGGCGCCCAGCGTCTCGAATGGCCGCAAATGTGTGCCCTCGGCCAGCAGCCAGGCATCCAACTCACCCAGCAGCGGGCCAAAGCGGTACGGGTCGTCGGTGGTTTGCGCCGTGCCATCGGCCCAGGTGATGTACAGCCGGTACGCGCTGTGCGGCGCCGGCAGCGCCACCGGGCCGTCGAACACGCCGTCCGGGTGGCACTGCAGCAGCGTACCCAGCGTGCGGGCGTTTTTGCCCGCTGCACCGGCGGCAATCACCGTTACCTGGGTGGCGCCGGGCAGAAACGCCCGCACCCAGGCTTGGCCATCGGCGTCGCGGTGCAGGCCCAGCACCGCAAACGGGTCGCCGTGGCGGCCGCTGCGGATCAGATCGATGTTGTGGTTGCTCAGCATGCGCCGATCGTAGGCCCGCAACAGGCTCAGGCTTGCGGCGCCACGTGCCAGATCTGCTTGGCGTATTCCCGGATCGTGCGGTCGGCCGAAAACGGCCCCATGCCGGCCACGTTGGCAATTGCCTGTTTGGCCCAGGCCTCGGGCTGGCGGTACAGCGTATCGACACGCGCCTGGGCATCGACATAAGCCCGGTAATCGGCCAGCAGCAGGTAGTGGTCGCCACCCCACAGCAGGCTGTCGATCAGCGGCCGGTAGCGCGCCGGCTCGTCGGGCGAAAACACACCGGCGGCAATGCTGTCCAGCACCGCCTTGAGCTGCGGATCACTCTCGTAAATGCGCATCGGCTGGTAGCCGGCGGCGCGGATGGCGGCCACCTCGTGTGCCAGCTTGCCGAAGATGAAGATGTTGTCGTCACCCACGTTCTGGCGGATCTCGATGTTGGCGCCGTAATCGGTGCCGATGGTCAGCGCGCCGTTGAGGGCCAGCTTCATGTTGCCGGTGCCCGAGGCCTCGGTGCCGGCGGTAGAGATCTGCTCGGACAAATCGGCCCCGGGCATGATGGTCTCGGCCACCGAGACACCGTAGTTGGGGATGAACACGATCTTCAGCTTGTCGCCAATGCGTGCATCGTTGTTGACCACGGTGCCCACATCGTGGATCAGCCGGATGATGTTTTTGGCCGTGGTGTAGCTGGACGCGGCCTTGCCGGCAAAGATCACCGTGCGCGGCACCCAATCGGCCCCCGGCTGGGCCAGGATCGCGCGGTAGCGCGTTACCGCATGCAGCACGTTCAGCAACTGGCGCTTGTACTCGTGGATGCGCTTGACCTGCACATCAAACAGGCTGTCCGGGTTGACCGTGATGCCGGTGGCGCGGTGGATCAGTGCAGCCAGGCGGGCCTTGTTGTCGCGCTTGATGGCCATGAAGGCATGGCGGAAGCCGGCATCCGCGGCCTTCGGCAGCAAACCCTTGAGCAGGTCCAGATCACGCCGCCAGCCTTGGCCCAGCGTCTCGTCGATCAGCCGGGTCAAACCGGGGTTGGCCTGGGTCAGCCAGCGGCGCGGCGTGACGCCGTTGGTCATGTTGGTGAAACGGTTGGGCCAGAGCGCGGCAAAGTCGGCAAAGATGGTTTCGACCAGCAGATCGCTGTGCAGCTTGGACACGCCGTTGACCTTGTGGCTGCCGACGATCGACAGATTGGCCATGCGCACCCGGCGCTCACTTCCCCCATGAGCGCCTTCGTCGATCAACGACAAGCGGCGCTGAAACGCCATGTCGCCCGGACGCAGCTTTTCGGCGTGCACCAGAAACTCGTGGTTGATGCGGAAGATGATCTCCAGGTGGCGCGGCAGCAGGTGCTGCCGCG
>JANOBL010000012.1:0-2674 GCA_031411635.1 Betaproteobacteria bacterium | reverse complement strand
TGGGCGCAGCGGCTGCTGCACCGGCCTGCACCCGCCAGACCCAGGGCGCGGCCTCCAGTTGCACGTACACCCGCTGCGGGCCGTTTTGAAAGTACCAGTGCCCGGCCTCATCGGCCAGGTAGTTGCGCTCGATGAAGGCCTTGAGCTTGTCGTGCGTGATGCGGCTGCCCTTGACCTGCGGAAACGGCCCGGCGTGCTGGATGCGGTCGTCGCGCATGTACCAGTCGCCACGCGCATCCAGCGCCAGCCAGCCGTGGCAATGCGGCACCGTGGGCCATTTTTTCAACGCCGCCTTGACGATTTCATCCATCGCACACCTCCGGGTTCAAAGCGCGCTGTGTTGCTGTTGCATCCAGCGCATCACGCCATCCGGCAGGCTGTGCACATGGCCGGGGAACCGTCCCCCCGGAAACCCCACATGCCCACCCTGCGCCGGTTGCCAGAGTGTGACGTGGAGCCCTACCGCGTGCACCTGCGGCAGGCTGGCCGCGGGCACAAAAGGGTCATTGCCGGTATTCAGCAGCAGCGCCGGGATGCGGATGCGCTGCAGATGCGGCTTGGCCGACGCACGCAGCCAGTAATCGTCGGTGTTCTTGAAGCCATGCAGCGGCGCAGTGAACAGGTTGTCGAAGTCGTACAGGTCACGCGCCGCCAGCATCGCCTCGCGCTTGAACAACCCCGGGTGCTGGGCCAGCTTGGCCAGTGCACGCGGGCGCATCGTGCGCAGGAACATCCGGGTGTAGAACTGCCGGTTGAAGCCGCGGCCGATGGCGTGGCCGCTGGCTGTCAGGTCCACCGGCGAGCAAACCGCCGCCACCGCGTGGGCGGTCTGGCGCGCGCTGTCACCCGCTTCTTCGGCCCAGCGCAGCAGCGCGTTGCCGCCGAGTGACACACCCGCCGCAAACACCGGCGCACCGTGCGCGGCGCGCAAGCGGGCCAGGATCCAGCCGATTTCCTCAAAATCGCCCGAGTGGTAGGCCCGTGGCGCCAGGTTCAACTCGCCCGAGCAACCGCGAAAATGCGGCACGGCATATGCCCAGCCCTGCTGCTGCGCCCAAAAGCCAAAGGCCTGGGCATAGTGGCTTTGCGACGAGCCCTCCAGGCCGTGGAACAGCACCAGCAGCGGTGCGCCGGGCGGCGACTGTGTGTCCAGAAAGTCCACATCGATGAAATCGGCGTCGGTTGTGGTCCAGCGCTCGCGCCGCCAGCGCAGTGCCGGGGCCGGCAGATCGGGCGCTGCGCGGCGCGCCAGCTTGGCCGGCCAGAGGGTCTGGGCATGGCCGCCCGGCAACCACCAGGGCGCGGTGTAGCGCTGCATCAGCGGGCGCGGCTCTCAAACACTCAGTGCAGCACGGCAGGCACTTCGACGATCTCGGGTGTCTCCTGCGCGGTGCCCGGGCTGGCATGGTGGGCCACCATGCGCCAGCCCAGCGCCGTCTTCAGGTAGACGTTGGTGGCCATCACAAAGCCGGTGCGTGGGCCTTCGTTGGTCTGCAGCTCGATGCGCTCGACCAGATTGTGCACAGCGGCCTCCAGCGTATGCACCCGCCGCACCCGCTCCGGCTGGGCGTTGATGCGGCCACTGCTGAACGCGGCCTCAAACGCCGCGCGTATCGCCAGTGGCCCCACCACCCTGGGCCCACCGGGATGCACGCAGAACACCTCATCATCGTCGGCCCACAGCGCCATCAGCTTGTCAATGTCGGCCTCGCGCAGCGCCTCGTAAAACTGCGCCTCCACATCGTCGGGCGAGGCCATCAAATGCGCGGTCTGGGCTTTGGTGCGTGGCATGTTCAGCGGAAGATGACTGATTTGTGGCCGTTCATCAGCACCCGGTGCTCCACATGCCAGCGCACGGCACGCGCCAGCACCACGCACTCCACATCGCGGCCCACGGCGGTGATCTGCTCGGCAGACATCGCGTGGTCCACCCGCTCCACGTCCTGCTCGATGATCGGGCCTTCGTCCAGATCGGCGGTGACGTAATGCGCAGTGGCGCCGATCAGCTTGACGCCGCGTGCATGGGCCTGGAAGTAGGGCTTGGCGCCCTTGAAGCTGGGCAGAAAGCTGTGGTGGATGTTGATCGCCCGGCCTTTCAGCGCGCTGCAAAAATCGGCGCTCAGGATTTGCATGTAGCGCGCCAGCACCACCAGGTCGATTTTTTCGCGGTCTATCAAGGCCTCCACTTGCAGCTCTTGTGCGCGTTTGGTGGCCGCGTCGCTGCCGGCGGGCAACGGCAGGTGGTGGAAGGCAACGCCATAACTCTCGGCCAGCCCGGCGTAGGTGGGGTGGTTGCTGGCGATGGCTGCGATGTCCACATCCAACTGCCCACTTTTCCAGCGGAACAGCAGGTCGTTCAGGCAATGGCCATGCTGGCTGACCATCAGCAGCAGGCGCGGGCGCTGGGCCACGGCATGGAAGCGTGCATCCATCCCGTACTGCGTGCGTACATGCGAGAACAGGTTTTCCAGCACGCCGGCGCCCATCAGGTGCGGCGGGGCCGCAAAATGCACCCGCATGAAGAACAAGCCGGTGGCGTCGTCGCCCTGCACATCGCCAAACTGCTGTGAATCGATGATGTTGCAACCGGCCTGGAACAGCAGGCCCGAGACGGCGTAGACGATGCCGGTGGTGTCCCGGCAGGCCAGGGTGAGGACAAACTCTTGGGATCGCG
>JANOBL010000011.1:0-3809 GCA_031411635.1 Betaproteobacteria bacterium | reverse complement strand
CAGCACACGCGCCGCCTGCAGTTCGGCGCTGGCCGCTTGCTGCTGGCCCAGCGCGGCCAGCAAGGTCGGCTGGTGGCGGCCGAAAAAATCCAGCTCCACGCTGGCGCTGGCCTGCAGATTGGCCGAATCGACCACCGTGCCGGCCAGCGCGGGCGGCACCAGGCCATGCTCGGTATAGCGCTGGCGGGTGATGTCCAGGCCCAGGCCGGCCTGCGGGCCCTGGCCGGCCTTGACCCCCTCCAGGCCGGCGCCGGCACGGGCCAGCCGCGCTGCAGCCGCGGCCAGGCTGGGTTGGCCCTCCAACGCCCGGGCGATCAGCGCATCCAGCGCCGGGTCCCCCAGCGCTTGCCACCAGCGCGCGTCCGGAAACAGCGTGGCCGCATCCACCGCCAGGCCGGCGGCGGCCGGTGCCAGCAGCGGCAGGCGCTGCGTGGGCTGGCCGGGCGAGGCGCAGCCGACCAGCAGCGAGGCCGCCAGCAAGGCGGTGACCAGCGGGATGGCCACCGGGATCACAGTGGGCAGTGCCCGGCCAAGCTTGCCCGCCATGCTGGACAGGCTTTTGCGGCGGGCGGCGCAGTTGCGGTGCAGTGTTGTCATGGTTTGTCCTTGGGGGTGTCCGTGGCGCCGTCCCGGCCGGCTTCGCGCATCGCCTCGCCGTTGGCCACCAGCCGCTGCAACAGGTTGAGCAGCAGGTGAAACTCGTGCTCGCTGAAGCCCGCCAGGTGCGCGTTCATCACCTCGGCCAGCACCGCGGGCACATGGCGTGACACATCGCGACCGGCATCGGTGAGTTCCAGCTTGATCACGCGTCGGTCTTGCAGCGAGCGGATGCGGCGCAGCAAGCCCTTGGCCTCCAGCCGGTCCAGTGCCCGGGTCATCGCGCCCGGGTCCAGCGACTGGTCGCGCGCCAGCGCAGCCATCGTGTCGCAATCGCCCTTGGCCAGCCGGTACAGCGGCAGCCATTGCGCATGCGTCAGGTCGTGTGCCAGCAGCCGGCGGTCGATCTGCAGCCCCACCGACTGCATCACTTTCTTGACCAACAAGCCCATGCTGCTTTCCGGGCGCATGGCCAGCGCGTCATAAAAAGTTGCAGGCGGATTGGGTGACGGGTTGCCGGGCGGGTCGGTGGATGACAGCTCAGGGTTATCCATGAATCAATGTAATTGCCTATGCAATCATTGTGCAGGCAGTATTTGAATAGGCCACTACCGCGCAAGGGGTTTGCCGCAAGCCGGCCCCTACACTTCCGGCATGTCCAAGCCCGATGACCGACCTGCCTCCACCACGCCCCGCTCGTTGTCGGGCCTGGCGCCGTTTTTGCGCCCTTACTGGCTGGGCATCACGCTGGCCTTGCTGTTTCTGGTGCTGGCCGCCGTCAGCACCCTGCTGTTTCCGATTGCGCTGAAATCGCTGATCGACCAGGGCGTGGTGGCGGCCGATCCCACCCAGCGGCTGATGGCGCTGCGCGGCCACTTTCTGGCGCTGTTTGGTGTGGGTGCGGCTTTGGGCCTGTTCTCGGCGCTGCGCTTTTTTGCCGTCACCTGGCTGGGTGAACGGGTGACCGCCGATCTGCGCAACGCGGTGTATGCGCATGTGGTGCGGCAAAGCCCGGAGTTTTTCGAGACCACCGCGTCGGGCGAGGTGCTGAGCCGGCTGACCACCGATACCACCCTGGTGCAGACTGTTGTCGGGTCGAGCTTGAGCATGGGCTTGCGCAATGCGGTGATGGGCGTGGGCGCGATGCTGATGCTGGTCATCACCAACCCCTATGTGATGACCCAGGTGCTGGGCATCCTGGTGCTGGTGGTGCTGCCCAGCCTGTACTTTGGCCGGCGGGTGCGCAAACTCAGCCGGGCGAGCCAAGACCGGGTGGCCGACTCCAGCGCCATCGCCGCCGAGGTGTTGAATGCGGTGCCGGTGGTGCAGAGCTTTAACCAGCAGCAGCGTGAGGCGAAGCGCTTCGACAAGGCCACCGAAGCTGCGTTTGACGTGGCGATCAAGCGGACAAGAGTGCGCTCGCTGCTGGTGGGCTTCATCATTACCGCGACGTTTGGTGCGCTGCTGTGGGGGCTGTACCAGGGCACGCAGGCGGTGGCGGCCGGTCGCATCAGCGCCGGGCACCTGGGGCAGACGGTGGTGTTTGTGATCATCCTGGTCAGCAGCGTGGCGGTGCTGTCCGAGGTGTATGGCGACTTGCTGCGCGCAGCCGGCGCCACCGAGCGCTTGATGGAGTTGCTGTCCGCTCAATCCCCGGTGGCCGAGCCGGCCGCCCCGCGTGCGCTGCCGGCCACTGCCGCCGGCTCGTCGGTCAGCCTGCAGCGGGTGACTTTTCACTACCCGTCGCGGCCGGCGCATCCGTCGCTGCGCGACATCAGCCTGGCCGTGTCACCGGGCGAGACGGTGGCCATCGTCGGCCCCAGCGGTGCCGGCAAGAGCACGGTATTCCAGTTGCTGCTGCGTTTTTACGATGCCGACAAGGGCAGCGTATCGGTGGACGGTGTGCCGGTGCAGCAAACCAGCCTGGCCGCGCTGCGCCAGCGTGTGGGCATCGTGCCGCAAGACTCGACGGTCTTCTCCACCAGCGCGCTGGAGAACATCCGCTATGGCAAGCCCGAGGCGCCCGACAGCGAGGTGATCGCCGCTGCCAAGGCCGCGTTTGCACACGATTTCATCAGCGCGCTGCCAGACGGACCACCTTTCTGGGCGAGCGTGGTGTGCGGCTGTCGGGCGGCCAGCGCCAGCGCATCAGCATCGCCCGGGCGATGCTGAAAAACCCGCCGCTGCTGCTGCTGGACGAGGCCACCAGCGCGCTGGACGCCGAGAGCGAGCGCATGGTGCAGTTGGCGCTGGAATCGGCGATGAGCGGGCGCACCACGCTGGTGATCGCGCACCGGCTGGCGACAGTCAAACGCGCCGACCGCATCGTCGTGATGGAGGCTGGCCGCATCGTCGACATCGGCAAGCACGATGAACTGGTGGCGCGCGGTGGGCTGTATGCGCGGCTGGCGGCGATGCAGTTTGGGCTGGCGGAGGACGCCAATGCAGCCGTGCCGGCATAAACATCGCCCATAATCCACAGGCATGTTTATCCAGCACCAACCAGGAGGTTTGCATGCGCAGCATCCGCAACGCCCCCAAACGCGCGATCAACCTGACCTTGAACAGCAAGGTGCTGGACATGGCCCGCGAGATGGGCCTGAACATCTCGCAGACCGTGGATGCGCTGCTGACCGACGAGGTGGTGCGACAGTACTGGCAGCGCTGGCAGCAGGACAACGCCGAGGCCATCGCGCACTACAACGCCCGCATCGAGCGTGAGGGCCTTTTCTCCGACCGTTACCGCACGTTCATGCGGCCACCCCAGGACGAAGAAACGCAGGATGCGGCCTGAAAGGCGCTGTGCATGGCGCGCTTCGACGTCTACCGCAACCCGTTTGCCGCTGAGCGTGCCCACACCCCGTTTGTGCTGGATGTGCAAAACGACCATCTTGGCCCGCTGGGCACCCGCGTGGTGATCCCGCTGCGCAACCCCCAGGGCTATGGCACGCCGGCGCGTGGCCTGAACCCGGTGCTTGATTTGGAAGGCAGCCCGGTGGTGCTGGACACTGCAGCGCTGGCCCCTGTGCACACCAAGCTGCTGAAGACCCCGGTCTGGCGCGCCGACCCCTGGCGCGACGAAGTGCTGGACGCGCTAGACACCCTTTTTGGAAGCCATTGAGTGACCCGCCCGATCCGCAGCCAATACGAAGACCTGATGCGCCATGTGTTTGACCATGGCGTGGCCAAGGGCGACCGCACCGGCACCGGCA
>JANOBL010000010.1:0-2053 GCA_031411635.1 Betaproteobacteria bacterium | reverse complement strand
CAACATGGTGTGCGGCTCCGGGCGGCTGGGGGTCGACCTGCTGCAACTGGTCATCGCGCCAACGGTGTCGTACAAACCCACCGCACACCACGCCAGCGGCGCGTCCTTGCTGCTGAGATAGCAGCGGTTCAAGGCCGACGGCCTGCAGGCATTCGACAACGCGCCTGGCTCCCCAACGTTCACCGCCGATCCCGGCCGGGTGACAAACAAGAGGTACGGCAGTGCCCACGGGGCCGGCTTGAGGCTGGGCTGGCAAGGCCAGTTGTCGAACTCGCTGACGGTCGGCGCGGCCTATTCGTCGAAGATCAACATCTCGCGGTTCAACACTGACCGCAGGCTTTTTGCAGGCCATGGTGATTTCGACATCCCGGCCAATCACAGCATCGGCATGGCCGGGGCCGCGACCAGCGCCTGGACGATCGCGGCCGAAGACCTGCACATCGTCTGCAGCAAGGCGGCAGCCGTTGGCAACAGCAGCCGCGCGCAAGCACCGCTGGGCGCGCACAACCGGCCTGGCTTCGGTTGGCAAGACGTGGATGTCGTGAAACTGGGCCTGTCATACAAGTAGAGCGACACGCTGAAGCTGCGTACCGGGTGGAATCACGGCAGCAAGCCCGTTCAGGCCAACGATGTGACGTTCAACATCCTGGCGCCCCACGTGGTTCAGAACCACTTCACCCTGGGCTTCCTCTTTTGGCCCGGCCTGGGCCATGCGCTTCTGAGAGTCGGGCTGGCAGTTGCCTGGGTAAGCCCTAGTCTTACTGTGTCAATAAAATCATGGCATTGTCTGTACGTCTTCAGTTTTCACATGAGGAATGATGGATGCCATCAAACGGTTTGATCAGTACTTGTCACACCTGGCCGAAGGACTTGGCCATTCAGATCGTCACGCGGGGCTCTGGGGTTATTGCACTGGATTGATGCTGCCGCTGGCACGCAAGAGCGTAGAGCCAATGGCAGCCCGCGTTGATCCGCTGCATGCGAGCGCACGACATCAGTCGCTGCATCATTTCGTCGCCAAGGCCGAGTGGTCCGACACGCAAATGCTGCGCCGGGTTTGTCAGTGGGTCGTGCCGCAAATGGATTTCAGCCGTGGTGGCTGGTGGATCATTGACGACACGGGATTCCCGAAGAAGGGCAAGCACTCGGTGGGCGTGGCCCGGCAATACTGCGGGATGCTGGGCAAGCAGGACAACTGCCAGGTCGCCGTGAGCGTGTCACTGGCTTGTGATCAGGGCAGCATCCCGGTGGCGTGGCAACTCTACCTGCCCGAAGATTGGGCTGCGGATGCGGCCCGCAGGGCGCGGGCCGGTGTGCCGGAGGAGGTCGAATTCGCGACCAAGACGCAGATTGCGTTGCAGCAACTGCGGGCGCTGATGGCCGACGGCGCGCCGCGCCACTGCGTGCTGGCCGATGCAGGATACGGCGTGGACACCGCCTTCCGCCAAGCCTTGAGCGACATGGGGCTGACTGACGCGGTGGGCGTGACTTCAGCCGTGGTGGTCTGGGCACCCGGTGTTGAGCCGTTGCCGCCTGCGGCCGACAGCGGCAAAGGGCGCCCGCCGGTGATGCCGCGCCGCACTGCTGAGTTGCAACCCGTGAGCGTCAAGGCGTTGGCCTTGTCGTTACCCGAGCGGGCGTTCAAGACCATCACCTGGCGCGAAGGTAGCAACGCGCCGCTCAGTGGGCGCTTTGCTGCCGTGCGCGTGCGCCACGCCGGCGGCAATGCCGGCAAGGCCCGGCTGCGTCCGCTGCAATGGCTGCTCATTGAATGGCCCAAGGATCAGGCCGAACCCTGCAAATACATCCTGTCCACCTTGCCCAAGGACATACCCATCACCGGCTTGGTCAGCGCCACGTATCAGCGCTGGCGTATCGAGCGCGACTACCAAGACCTGAAACAGGACTTCGGGTTGGGCCACTACGAAGGACGCGGCTGGCGCGGCTTCCACCACCACGCCAGTCTGAGCATCGCCGCCTACGCGTTCTCGATGGCCGAGAGACTCAATGCCGACAAGTCAGTGGGCGGCAAAAAAAACTTCATCGAATGCCA
>JANOBL010000009.1:0-1566 GCA_031411635.1 Betaproteobacteria bacterium | reverse complement strand
CCCAGGCCTACCAGCCCGGGGTTCAGCATCAACTCGGCAGCGGCCAGCAGTTGGGCCTTGCGCTGGCCGCGCACGCCGCCCAGCGCATGCACCTGCGGGCAGCGTGCGGCGGCGGCATCCACCAGGGCTTTGTCGGGGCCTTCGCCGGCAATCGCCAACTGGAAGTCCGGAATACGGGCCTGGATGGCATCGGCGGCTTGCAGCAGCCAGGGCATGCGCTTGTCGGGATACAACGAACCTATGTACACCGCCAGCGGCCCGTGTGGCGGCATGCCCAGGCCGGTGCGCAGAGCGGCGCGCGGGGTCTGGCGTGCCAGGGTGATTGCGGCGCGCAGCTCGGTGGTGTCGATGCTGTTGTTCAGCACCGTGGTGCGCTCGGCCGGAAAGCCGTCTTCCCGCACAAGACGTGCGCTCAGCTCGGTGTAGGCAAACCACCAATCCACCTTGGTGGTGGTCCAGCGCTTGAAGCGCTCCAGCGCACCGTCGGGTTGGTTGGCCTGCATGTTGCGGCCATGGCCCCAGAACGCCAGTTGGCCGTGGCGCCAGGGGTTGGCCAGCGCCGGCAGGTTGTTCAACAGCTTGTTTTCCTGGGTGACGATCAGCAGGTCACTGCCGGCGGCCTGGCGCTGGAAGGGCTGCCAGCAGAGGTTGCCGTCCAGCCAGTAGCGGGTGGCCAGCGGCTCGGCCCAGGGCAGCCGGCCCTCGTCGTTTTTGCTGCGCTCGCTGGTGGTGGGCTGGCCATGCAGCAAGCGCAGCGTCACGCCCTCGGCTGCCAAGCTGCTGCGCATGCGCTCGAACAACGGCATGCGGTAGTGCGTCAGCCGGCGCTGCACGATGCTGACGCTGCGGCTCATGCCGATACCTTTGGCAAAACCGGCCTTGGCGGGGCTGTTTCGGCCAGTGCGCCATCGTAGATGCCGCGCAGTTGCCGGTAGTTGATGGCGGCGGTCAGGTGTTGCTGGTAGTGCAAGCGCGCCTGCTGCCCCAGATTGGCCATCGCGCCGGGATGGGCTTGCGCCCAGTCCAGGCGGGCTGCCAGGTCGACGGCATCGCCGGTGTTGAAATGCAGGCCGGTCTGGCCATCGGCCACCAGCGATTGCATCGCGCCGATGCGGCTGCAGATGACCGGCGTGCCGCAGGCAAACGCCTCGACGATCACCATCGGAAAGTTCTCGTAACAAAGGCTGGGAACCACCACGGCCATGGCGTGGCGCACTGCAGCCAGCACACGGTCGTGCGGTTGATGCCCCAGGGCCTGGATGCGCGGCTGGCCGTCAACCAGGCTGGCCTGCGGGCCGCTGCCCAGCACCTGCAACTGGCAATCCGGGTGGCTCAAGCGCATCGCTTCGGCCAGCGTGGCCAGGCCCTTGTCGGCCGACAGCCGGCCGACAAACAAAAAGCCCTGGCGTGGCCCGGGCGCGCTGGCTGGCAGGTCGACAAAGTTGGGCTTGACGTGGATGCGCTCGGCTGGCAGGCCGCCGGCAATGAAGCGATCACGGCAGAAATCGTTGAGCGCGATGTAGCGGGTGATCTTGCGCTGCCAGGTGCCCAGCGCGCGGTGGCCTT
>JANOBL010000008.1:0-2695 GCA_031411635.1 Betaproteobacteria bacterium | reverse complement strand
GGCCGCGGTGCAACGCTGCAAGGTGGTGGGCCGGCTGGGCGTGGGCCTGGACAACATCGATGTGCCGGGCTGCGAGGCGGCCGGCATGCAGGTGATCCCGGCCACCGGCGCCAATGCGCTGAGCGTGGCGGAATATGTGATCGCCACGGCCATGCTGTTGCTGCGTGGCGCCTATGCATCCACCGTCGCTGTGGCAGCCGGCCAATGGCCACGCAATGCGCTGTCCAACGGGCGTGAGATCGCAGGCAAAACGCTGGGGCTGGTGGGCTTTGGTTCGATCGGCCAACTGACAGCCAGCTTGGCCCGAGGCCTGGGCATGCAAGTGGTGGCCTTTGACGCGATGATGGATGACGATCACCCGGTGTTTGCGCAGTGCAACGTGCGCTGCGCCGGCCTGGACGAGGTGATCGCGATGTCCGATGTGGTGAGCCTGCATGTGCCGCTGGTGGACAGCACCCGCAGCTTGTTCAGCGCCGAGCGCATCGCCTCAATGAAGGCCGGTGCGGTGCTGATCAACACCTCACGCGGCGGCATCATCGACGAGCCGGCGCTGGCGGCTGCATTGCGCGGCGGCAAGCTTGGCGGTGCCGCGATCGACGTGTTTGGCAGCGAGCCTTTGCCGGCATCGCCGCATTTCGACAACTGCCCCAAGCTGCTGTTGACACCGCACATCGCCGGCGTGTCGGCTGAATCGAACGAGCGGGTGAGTTTCTTGATTGCAGGCAAGGTGCTGGAGGCCTTGGCATGAAGCTGCCTGTCGCCGAAGTTCAAGCCTTGGTCAGCACCGCGCTGCAGCGTGCCGGCGCCAATGCCGCGATGGCCGAGGCCACCGCCGCCGCACTGGTGCTGGCCGAGTCGCAAGGCCTGGGCTCGCATGGCCTGAGCCGCGTGGCCCAGTACAGCAGCCATTTGCGCAACGGTCGGGCCAACGGTGCTGCCGTGCCCACGGTGCTGCGGAAAAAAGGCGGGGCGTTGGTGGTGGATGCCGGCGAGGGCCTGGCCTTTGCGGCCTGTGCACTGGCGGTGCAGCAGGCGGTGGCCGCTGCGCGTGAACACGGCGTGGCCATCGCCGGCGTGGTGCGCAGCCACCACTGCGGCGTGCTGGTAGACCATTTGCGCGCCGTGGCCGCCGCCGGCATGGTGGGCCTGGGGTTTGCCAACTCACCCGCCGCGATGCCGGCCGCCGGTGGCAAGCACCCGATCTTTGGCACCAACCCGGTGGCGGCGGTGTTTCCGCGCCGGGATGCCGACCCGCTGCTGATCGACCTGAGCTTGTCCGAGGTGGCACGCGGCAAGCTGATGGTGGCGGCCAAGGCCGGCCAGGCCATCCCGCTGGGCTGGGCGCTGGACGCCGAAGGCCAACCCACCACCGACGCGCAGGCCGGGCTGACCGGCTCGATGTTGCCATTCGGTTCAGGGGCCGGCAGCGGCCCGGGCGCAGCCACCAGCCCCAAGGGCGCGATGCTGGCGCTGGTGGTGGAGTTGCTGGTCACTGCGGTGATCGGTGCGCAGTTCGGTTTTGAAGCCTCGAGCTTCTTCGTCGATGAAGGCAACCGCCCCGGCATCGGCCAACTCTTCCTCGTGATCGACCCGGGTGCGCTGGCCGGCAGCCATCATTTTCTGGACCGCATCGAGGTGTTGGTGGCCGAGATGCAAAGCGATGCCGGTGTGCGCCTGCCTGGTGCCCGGCGCGAGGCCTTGCGCCGCCGTGCCGAGGCCGAGGGCCTGGAGCTTGCCGATGCGCTGGTGGCAGCCTGGCGCGCAGCGTGATGAGGCTGAAACAACACAGGACGATGCCGATGCAACGACGTGACTGGATCGGCTGGGCCACCGGCTCGGCGCTGGCTGCCGCCGCACCCGCCTGGGCCCAGGCCGATTACCCCAAGCCCGGTGCCACGTTGCGTTATGTGGTGCCGTTTCCGCCCGGTGGCCTGACCGATGTGATGGCGCGGCTGGTGGGCCAGCAGCTTGGCACGCGCTGGGGCATCAACGCGGTGATCGACAACAAGCCCGGCAATGGCGGCCAGATCGGTGCCGACCTGGTGGCCAAGGCGCCGGGTGATGGCTACAACTTGCTGGCCATCACGCTGACCCATGCCGCCAATGCCAGCTTGTTCAAAGGCAAGGCGCCCTACGATTTTCAGCGTGACCTGAAACCGGTGGCGCTGCTGGCCGGCTCGCCGATGCTGGTGGTGGTGCCTGTGGCCAGCCCCATCAAGGATTTCAAGGATTTGCTGGCCCAGGCCAGGCAACACAAGCTCAACGGCGGTTCGTCGGGCAACGGCACACCGCCGCATTTGACGCTGGAGCTGTTCAACAGCCTGGTGGGCAGCGAGATCCAGCACATCCCTTACAAGGGCGGCGCGCCCAGCATGGTCGATTTGATCGGCGGCCAGCTCGACCTGATCTTCTCCAACCTGCCCGAGAGCATCGCCCATGTGCAATCGGGCAAGCTGCGGGCCTTGGCGATTGCCAGCGCGGCCCGCCACCCGCTGCTGCCCGAAGTGCCGACCACCGCCGAGGTCGGCTTGGCCGGGCTGGCGGTGGAGAACTGGACCGCCATCATGGTGCCGATGGCCACCCCCGATGCGCTGGTGGCCAGGCTGGGCGCCGAGGTGCTGGTCATCATGGGCGGCGCCGACATCAATGAGCGGGCGCGCATCCAGGGCTTCCGGGTGGATGCACGCGGGCCGCG
>JANOBL010000007.1:0-1996 GCA_031411635.1 Betaproteobacteria bacterium | reverse complement strand
AGAACGCCGGCTGCTCGCTGGTCAGCGCGGCCTGGATTTTTTCGAGCTGGATCTCGGCCATCACCCGCAGGTGCGTGCCCGACAGGCCGAGACGGTGTGCACGCAGCGCCACCTGGGCCACAGATTCTTCGCCGGTTACATACATCACCTTGACCTGGCTGGACAAGTACTCGGCGGCTTGCAGCAGCAAGGTGGATTTGCCGATGCCGGGGTCGCCGCCGATCAGCACCACGCCGCCTTCAACGATGCCACCGCCCAGCACCCGGTCCAGCTCGGTTTGGCCGGTGGGCGTGCGCTCGATGTCGGCTGCCTCGACCAAGGCCAGCGTGACCACCGGCTGCGCCTTGGCCAGCGATTGGTAGCGGTGGCGCGCGCCACCGCTGGCCTCGGCGATGGTTTCTTCCAGCGTATTCCATTCCCCGCAGCTTGGGCACTTGCCCAGCCATTTGGGGCTGCTGCCACCGCAGGCGTTGCAGGTGTACTGGGTCTTCGGTGGCTTGGCGGGGGTGTTCACGCCTGGACTGTAGCCACGCGCACCGGCACCCGTTGCGCCAAGGCGCACATCAGCTCATAGCCGATGGTGCCGGCGGCGCGCGCCACGTCGTCGATCGCCAGTTGGCTGCCGTGCGGGCCGTTGCCCCACAGCGTGACCTCGCTGCCCAGCCTTGCACCGGGCACCGGCGTCAAATCCACCGCCAGCATGTCCATCGACACCCGGCCCACGGTGCCGCTGCGCACCCCGTCCACCAGCACCGGCGTATCGGTGCCGGCATGGCGCGGGTAGCCGTCGGCATAACCACAGGCCACGATGCCGATGCGCAGCGCCTGCTCGGCGCGGTAATGGCTGCCGTAGCCCACGCTGTCGCCGGGCTGCAAATGCTGGATGGCGATCAACCGCGAGCGCAGCGTCATCGCCGGTTGCAGGCCCCAGTGGTGGATGTTGTGCTCGGGAAAATCTGGCGCGCTGCCGTAGACCAGGATGCCGGCGCGCACCCAGTCGCTGGCCAGGCCCGGGTGGCGCAGCAGCGCCGCGCTGTTGCTCAGGCTGCGCTCGCCGGGCAGGTCGCGGGTGGCCAACTCAAACGCCGCGATCTGGTGCGCTATGCCACGCGGGCCATCGGCATCGGACAAATGCGTCATCAGCGAGACCTCGTCCACCTGCGGCAGTGCGTTCAAGCGGGCCCAGGCGCTGCGGTAGGCGGTGGCCGAAAAGCCCAGCCGGTTCATGCCGCTGTTCATCTTGAGAAACACACGGTGCGGCTGGTGGGTTTTGTGCGCCGCCAACCAGTCGATCTGTTGCTCACAGTGCACCGTGTGCCACAGGTTCAGGCGTGAGCACAGCTCCAGGTCGCGCGGCTCAAACACGCCTTCCAGCAGCAGGATGGCGCCGCGCCAATCCAGCGCGCGCAGTCTTTCGGCCTCGGCCAGATCGAGCAGCGCAAAACCGTCGGCAGCGCGCAGCGCGGCAAATACCCGCTCGATACCGTGGCCATAGGCATTGGCCTTGACCACCGCCCAGACCCGGGCGTCGGGCGCCTGCGCCCGGGCGCGTGCCAGGTTGTGCGCCAGCGCGTCGGGGTGGATCAAGGCTTCTATCGGGCGGGGCATAAAACGCAAGCCGGCAGCGGCAGAGCATGGGCGGCGCGATTCTGCCAGTTGCACCCTTGCCTGCGGGGGGCCGCAGGCGGGTGGCGCGAAGCTGCGTGCTATAACCGCGCCGCGTCCGGGCCCAGCCCCGGGCGGCCAGAGGTGGATGGTGCCCGGGTTGGCCCCCCTGCCGTATCGATCGGAGACAAGCAGGGCCGCAGGCCGCAGAAGCAAAGCGAATGAAAAAAGGCTTCTACACCATCATGGCGGCGCAGTTTTTCAGCTCGCTGGCCGACAACGCCTTGCTGGTGGCTGCGATCGAATTGCTCAAGTCCAACCACGCGCCGCCCTGGCAGATTCCGGCGCTGGCGCCGATGTTCGCTTTGTTCTACGTCGTGCTCGCGCCGTT
>JANOBL010000006.1:0-9241 GCA_031411635.1 Betaproteobacteria bacterium | reverse complement strand
CGATTGCACGGTGGAGGGTTTGCAGCATGCGGTGGAGCTGCCGCAAATCCTGCAAGGCGGCGCCCGGGTGCTGGTGATCAGCAACGAGCATCCCGAGATCCTGGAGCGCACGGTGCCCCGTGCCGAGCACGAAGCCGAGGTGCGCAATGCGATGCGCCGGCTCAAAGCCGCGCGGGTGATGCAGGTCACCTCGGCCGCCGGCAGCGATTTGACGGTGGCCTTGTCCGGCGCCCGCATCGGTGGTGTGTGGGGTTTCACCACCAAGCCGGGCAGTTTGAGCCATTGGCCGGCCGGGCTGGTGCTGGCGTTTCCGGCGGCGGGCTCGGTCAATGGCACGCTGGTGCTGGCGCCGGGGGATGTCAACCTGACCTTCAAGCGCTACCTGGCCGATGCGGTGCGGCTGCACATCGCCGACGACCATGTCACCACCATCGAAGGCCGGAGTGTGGACGCCGAGCTGATGCGCGGCTACTTTGCGGCCTGGGCTGACAAGGCCGCCTACGCGGTATCCCACCTGGGCTGGGGCCTGAACCGGCAGGCGCGCTGGGACGCGATGACGTTTTACGACAGGTGCGATTTCAACGGCACCGAGCTGCGCGCTTTTGCCGGCAATTTTTTGTACTCCACCGGCGCCAACGAGGTGGCCGGCCGCCACACGCTGGGCCACTTTGACCTGCCGCTGCGTGGCTGCACCATCACGCTGGACGGGGTGGCGGTGGTGGACCAGGGGGTGTTGTTGTGAGTGGCCGGCTGGTGACCGACGCACCGCTGGCGCATCTGCGCTGGGACGCCGCCCCGGGTGGCAAAACGGCGCCGTTGCTGCTGCTGCACGGCGTGGGCGGTGGGCGCGAGGCCTGGCTTGGTACCGGCGCGGTGCTGGCGGCAGCGGGTTTCACCACGCTGGCGGTGGATTTTCCCGGCTACGGCTTGTCGGCCCCGGTGGCGCCGTACGACCTGGCCGGCATGGCGGATGCCGTGCTGCGGCTGATCGAGGCGCTGGACCTTGGCCCGGCCACCGTGGTGGGCCACAGCATGGGCGGCATGGTGGCGCAAGAGCTGGTGGCGCGTGCGCCGCACAGCGTGGCGGCGCTGGTGCTGGCCGGCACCTCACCGGCGTTTGGCAAGCCGGGTGGGGATTGGCAGCGCGGCTTTTTGCAATCGCGTTTTGCGCCGCTGGACGCCGGCCTGGGCATGGCCGGCCTGGCGGCGCAGCTTGTGCCCACGATGGTGGCGCCGGGCACCTCTGCCACCGTGATAACCGCCGCCCAGGCGCTGATGGCCGGGGTGCCCGAGGCCACCTACCGCGCCGCCGTCACCGCGCTGGTGGACTTTGATCGGCGCGCCAACCTGCCGCTGATCGGTGTGCCCACGCTGCTGATCACCGGCCAGCACGACCAAACCGCGCCGCCCGAGGTGGCGCGCCGCACCGCCGGCCACATCCCCGGCGCCCGCTGCGTGCTGCTGCCGGATGCCGGGCATTTGCTGAACATGGAGCAGCCGGCCGCGTTCAATGCCGCGCTGCTGGATTTTCTGCAGTCGCGCTGATCTGCCAGGAGCCTGTTGATGTCTGCCGTGCCCAGCCGCTACGAACCCTCGCACATCGCCGGCAACCCGGCCAGCCTGACAGCGCTGCAGCGTGAGCTGATCGGTCGCGCCAGCGAGATCGGCCCGGGTTTTGCCGCCCGTGCGGCAGGTTATGACCGCGAGGCCAGCTTTCCGTTCGAGAACTACGACGATTTGCGCCGCACCGGCCTGCTGGGCATCTGCGTGCCAGCCAGCCACGGCGGCCTGGGCGCCGACTTTGCCAGCTACGTGATGGTGGCCGCCGAGATCGGCCGCTGGTGTGGCGCCACGGCCTTGAGCTTCAACATGCATGTCAGCTCCTGCCTGTGGGCTGGGCTGATCGCCGATGCGTTGGACATGACAAGCGAGCAGCGCGCCGACCACGAGCGCAACCGCAGCCTGCACTTTGGCCGCATCGTGCACGAGGGCAAGCTGTATGCGCAGCCGTTTTCCGAAGGCGGCGCGGCAGCGGCCGGCGCGGCGCCGTTTGGCACCACGGCGCGCAAGGTGGACGGTGGTTACCTGGTCAGCGGCAAGAAGATTTTTGCCTCGTTGGCCGGCGCCGCCGACACCTACGGCGTGCTGTGCACGCTGGACCGGCCCGACCGCGCCGGTGGTGGCAGCAGGCGCGACGCGATGTACCTGGCGGTGCCGGCCGATGCCACTGGCGTGACGGTGGTGGGCGATTGGGACCCGCTGGGCATGCGCGGCACCGTCAGCCGCAACCTGCTGTTTGCCGACGTGTGGGTGCCCGAAACCGCGCGTTTGATGCCCGAGGGCTTGTACTTCCAGGCTGCCAGCCGCTACCCGCACATGTTTGCCACCTTGTCGCCCACTTACCTGGGCGTGGCGCAGGCGGCGTACGACTTCACCGCCCAATACCTGCGCGCCGAGGTGCCGGGCATGCCACCGGTCAAGCGTCGCATGTACCCGACCAAGCAATATGCGGTGGCCGAGATGCGCATCAAGCTGGAGGCCACGCGTGCGCTGTTTTTGCAAAACGCCCGGGACGCCTGCATCGACCCGGACAAAGACACCCGGATGCGGTTGTACGCGGCCCACTACACGATCATGGAAAACAGCAACGACATCTGCCGGCTGGCGATCCGCACATGCGGTGGGCAATCGATGCTGAAGTCCTTGCCGCTGGAGCGTTTGTACCGGGATTCACGCTGCGGCAGCCTGATGCTGCCGTGGACGGCCGAGCTGTGCATGGACAGGCTGGGCCGCGAGTGCCTGTACGAAGCGGGTGAGCGCGACGAGGCGATCGAGTGACCGGGTTGGGGTGGGGGTCGAACTGCAGCACAGCATGATCCCGCTGTACCACCGTCTGCAAGCCCAGGCAGCGCGTGCACCTGATGCGCTGGCGATCCAAACCGCCGACCAGCCACTCAGCTACCGGCAATTCATCGCGCTGGCCGATGCCACGGCCCAGCAATTCCAGGCCCAAGGCCTGGGCACCGGAGACCTGATCGGCTGGCTGGGCCACAACAGCGCCCAGATGCTGGCCGCGCTGCTGGCTTGTGCCAAGCTGGACGCGGTGTTTGTGCCACTGAACTGGCGGCTGGCCCCGGACGAACTGGTGGCCATCGCCCGGCACGCCGGCCTGTCTGCGCTGCATCACACGCCCGAGCTGGCCGCGCTGGCAGCCCGGGTGCTGGCAGCCGCGCCCTGCACCGGCCCGGACCAGCCGATGATGCCGGGTGATGTGCTGATGGTCTACACCTCGGGCACCACCGGCAGCCCCAAGGGCGCGGTGCACACCCAGCGCGGCATGCTGGCCAATATCGACATCGCGCTGGCGGTGCAGTGCCTGACAGCGGCCGACCGGGTGCTGGCGGTGCTGCCGCTGTTCCATGTGGGCGGGCTTTGCATCCAAGTGCTGCCGGCACTGGTGGTGGGGGCGGCCGTCAAGCTGCAAGCCCGCTTTGAGCCCGGCGCCTGGCTGCAGGATGTGGCCACCTGGCGGCCCAGCGCCGGCGTGCTGGTGCCGGCGCTGATGCGCGCGCTGGTCAGCCACCCGGGCTGGGCGGCGGCTGATCTGGCCAGCCTGCGCTTTGTCAACGCTGGCTCATCGATCGTGCCGCTGGATTTGATCGATGCATTCCACCGACGTGGTGTGTCGGTGGCCCAGGTCTACGGCAGCACCGAGACCGGGCCGGTGTCGATTGCACTGCGGCCGGACCAGGCTCTGGCCCATGCCGGCCAGGTGGGCCAGCCCGCGCCGGGTGTGGCTGTGCGCCTGGTGGATGCCGATCAACAGCCGGTGCCGCCCGGCCAGGTGGGCGAGATCCAGCTCCAGGCGCCCAACCTGATGCGCGCCTACCACCGCCAGCCTGCCGAGGCCGGCTTTTCAGCCGGCTGGTTAACCACCGGCGACCTGGCGTTTGCCGATGCGCAAGGCTTTGTCACCGTGGTGGGCCGCTGCCAGGACATGATCATCTCGGGTGGCGAAAACATCTACCCGGCCGAGATCGAAAACCTGGCATCCGCCTGGCCCGGTGTGGCTGAAGCGGCCGTGGTGGGCCTGCCGGACCCACGCTGGGGCGAGGTGCCGGTGCTGGTGTTGCTGGCCCAGGTGGATGCGGTGATCGACTTGCCGGGGCTGCGCGCGCTGTTTGACGCCCAGCTTGCGCGCTACAAACACCCGCGCCGCATCGATCTGGTTGAAACCTTGCCACGCACTGCGCTGGGCAAGGTGCAGAAACAGCGCTTGGTGGATCAACTGCAAACCTGAGCCTTCAAAAAAATACTTGCCGTCACCTGTCGATTGGCTGGCAGGCTGGGCATCACAGCAGCAGAGGCGGGCGCTTTGCCCACCTCCATCACCTTCACTGGAGCGAACCATGAAATTCATGCTGATGTTTTTTGATACCGCTGCCCAACAAGCCCCTGACATGGGGCCGGATGTGGGTGCGGCCTGGATGGCGTATGCCAGCGCGATGGGCCAGGCCGGCGTGCTGGTCAGCGGCCATGGCCTGCAGGGCCGCGGCAGCGCCACCACGCTGCGCCTGCGCGACGGCAGGCGCCAGGTGCAGGACGGGCCGTTTGCCGACACCAAGGAGCAATTGGGCGGCTACTTCGTGGTCGAGGTGGCCAGCCTGGACGACGCGCTGGCCTGGGCCGCGCGCAGCCCCTGCGCTGCCACCGGCACGGTGGAAGTGCGGCCCGTGCTGGCGATGTGAGCCCGGGTCTGTCAGCAAGCGCGAGCCAGGCCGCCGCCACTGCAGCCCGCCAGTCCTACGGCCGGCTGCTGGCCTGGCTGGCCTACCAGTGGCGTGATGTGGCTGCTGCTGAGGATGCGCTGGCCAGCGCGCTGGAAAAAGCCCTGACCACCTGGCCGACCCAGGGCGTGCCTGAAACACCCGACGCCTGGCTGCTGACCGTGGCCCGGCGCGAGCTGTTGCAGGCCGCGCGCCGCCAGCGCCTGCATGACAGCCCGCAGGTGCAGGCGTTGCTGCAAGACGAGCCGGCGCAGGACGAGGCGCCAGCCTTGCCCGACAGCCGGCTCAAGCTGTTGTTTGTCTGCGCCCACCCGGCCATCGATGCCGCCGTGCGCCCGGCGCTGATGCTGCAAGTGGTGCTGGGCCTGGACGCCGGCCAGATCGCCCAGGCCATGCTGACCTCCCCCGCCGCAATGGCCCAGCGCCTGGTGCGCGCCAAGCAAAAAATCCGCGATGCCGGGCTGCGTTTTGAAGAGCCCGGGCCGGATGAATGGCCCGAGCGTCTGCACGCGGTGCTGGAGGCCATCTACGCCGCTTACGGCCTGGGCTGGGAGGCCTGGCAAAGCCCGGCTGGTGGTGGCGGCATCGACGACGAGGGCGGCGACGATGCCCGGGTGCAAGGCTTGCGCGGCGAGGCGCTGTTTTTGGCCGATCTGGTGTGCAGCCTGCTGCCGGGCAATCCCGACCGGGCCGAGGCCGAAGGCCTGGTGGCGCTGATGCTGCATTGCGAGGCGCGCAGCCCGGCGCGGCGCGGCGCCGACGGGCGCTTCATCCCGCTGGCCGAGCAAAACACGGCGCTGTGGCAGCAGCCGTTGATCAGCCAGGCCGACAGTCTGCTGCGCAGCACCGCCGCCTGGGCACGGCCGGGGCCGTTCCAGCTTGAAGCGGCGATCCAGTCGGCGCACAACTCGCGGCTGTTCACCGGGCATACGCCGTGGGCTGGCATCGTGCTGCTCTACGAAAAACTGATCCATCTGGCCCCCAGCCTGGGTGCCGAGGTGGCGCATGCGGTGGCCTGCGCCCAGGCCGGAGATGCGGCCCGCGCTGCCGCACTGCTGGCCGCACTGGACCAGCCCCGCCTGGCCAGCTACCAGCCGTACTGGGCCGCGCTGGCCCATGTGCGTGCGTTGAACCGGCAGTTTGATGCTGCGGGGCAGGCGCAGCAGCGGGCGATCGGGCTGACCAGTTCAGCGGCGGTGCGCTTGCACATGCAGCAGCAGTTGCGGCGACATTTGGAGGGCATGGCAGGCCCGCAGCAAGCCTGAAACCGCGTCGGTGGTCCAACCACTGCGGCCATGTTTCGCACATAATGTGTGCGCACATGATTTACTGGAACGCCATGAACATCACACTCTCGGTTGACGAACGCATTGCCGAACAAGCCCGGGAGGCCGCGCTGGCGATGGGCAAAAGCCTGAATCAGGCGGTTCGGGACTATTTGGAGCAACTGGCCGGCAGCCAGCAATTGGCGGCGGAGTTGCGGGCCTTCGAGCAGTCTGCGCTGGGCACACCTGGCCGCCTGGCGGGCTGGAAGTTCGACCGCGACGAAGCCAATCGCCGTGCGTAGCCTGCTAGACACCAACATCCTGGTCTATGCCGATGCGGCCGACGATCCCACCCGCCAGCGCCGCGCCATCGAGCTGATCAAGGCCTTGCGCAGCACCGGCGAGGCAGTGCTGTCCACCCAGGTGCTGCAGGAGTATGTGAACGTCGCTTTGCGCAAACTGCGGCTGCCGCAGGCCCTGATCCGCGAGCGCCTGGCCTTTTACCGCCGCTTCGACACCGTGCCCGCATCGGCCGATCTGATCGCAGGCGCGCTTGATCTGCATGTGCTGTACAGCCTGTCGTTCTACGACGCCTTGATCGTCCAGGCCGCCGTGGTCAGCGGCTGCCAGCGCGTGCTGAGTGAAGACATGCAACACGGCGCCACTTACCGCGGCGTGCAGATTGAAAACCCGTTCCTGCCGAAGACCTGATCGCCTGACCCGTGATGGCCTCACCCGCTGATCCCGCAGCGCCCGAGGCCAGCGCCAGCGCTCAATTCAGCAGCATGGGCGCGGCCGGCGCTGCCGCCTGTGCCGGATCGGTGCTTGCCGCCGGCGCAGCCCCCAGCCCCCAGTCGGCCTGCGCCAGCGCCTGCTCCAGCAGCCGCAGCAGCGCGGTGGCCAGGTCGTTGGACAACTGCAGCGTCATGTTGCGCCCACCGGCTTCTCGCACCGTGATGCGCAGGCCCTTGCCGTCCGCGCCCGGCCCCAGGTCGATTGCACCCGGCAGCAGCGGCTCGGGCCCCAGCGGCTGCGCCGCCGGCTTGGCATCAAATGGCGTGGCAAAGTCGGCGCCCGGCAGCGGCCGCACGCGGGCCACCTGGGCCATCATCTCGCGCGCCTCGGGCAGCACCGTGGCATTGGGCGCCACCTGCGCCACCCCGGCGCTGGTCACCAACCTGGCCAGCGGCGGCCACAACTGCTTGAGCATGCGGCGTGTCAGCCACACCGCAAACAGCTCGGCCGATTGGGTGCGCACCTGCCACAGCACCCGGTCGGCGGCGGGCTGGTAGCGCACTTGCATTTGATGGATGTCCACCGCGGCATTCTAGAAGTCTGCTGTCGCGTCCCCGAGGGCCTGCGAGCGCTGCCGTGCCTCGCACTCAATTCGATGTGTGATGCGTGATGCGTTTGTTCTAAAATGAAACTCTCTGACCATTGAGGCCCGTCATGCGCACCACTCTTGATATCGCCGACGATGTATTGCTGGCTGCCAAAGAGGCGGCCAGGCGAGAAAAAACCAGCATTGGCCAGGCGCTGAGCATGATCGCTCGCAAGGCCTTGCTGGCCGTGCCCGACGGTTCGGGCCACCAAAGTCCACCCACCGCCCAGCGCCTGGCGCGGCTGGGCATCCAGGTTCTGCCAAGCAGCAGCGGCGTGGTTGTCACCAACGACATGGTGAACCGCATCCGTGACGAAGAAGGCATCTGACCCATCGTGGCGATGCGTGCCCTGCTGGATGTCAATGTGCTGCTGGCCTTGCATGATGCAAACCACATGCACCACGGGCTGGCGGTCGATTGGCTGGCTGTCAATGCCGAGCAGGGCTGGGCGAGCTGCCCCATCACACAAAACGGCTGTTTGCGCATCCTGAGCCAACCCAGCTATCCCAACCCACGCGCGATGCCTGTGCTGCTGGATGCGCTGGGCCACTCGTTTACCAGCCAGTACCACCAGTTCTGGCCAGATGACATCAGCCTGATGGACCCGCAACGGTTCCGGCGCGACCGGGTTCAAGGCCATCGTCAACTGACCGACCTCTACCTGCTTGCATTGGCTGTGCATCACCAAGGCCGGCTGGTGACGCTGGATGCCGGCATCGCCACGTCGGTGGTGGTGGGTGCTGGCGCCGCCCACCTGGTGATGCTGCTGGCTTGATCTGGCGCAAGACAGCGCCGCCTCAGCGCGCGCCAGCCCTTGAAATACCCCCGTTAGCGCCCCACCTCTGAGGCAATCCGGAGGACTATCCACCATGCGTCTCGACAAACTCACCACCGCCTTCCAGCAAGCCCTGGCCGAGGCCCAAAGCGCCGCCGTGGCGCGCGACAACCCCTACATCGAGCCCAGCCACCTGCTGGCGGCGATGCTGGCCCAGCCCGATGGCCCCAAGGCCTTGCTGGACCGGGCTGGCGCCAATACCGCCGCGCTGAAAACCTCGATGGAAACGGCGATCAACGCGCTGCCCAGCGTGCAAGGTGGTGGGGCGGTGCAGCCCGGTCGCGACCTGGTGCAGTTGCTGCAGGCCGCCGACAAGGAGGCCAGCAAACGCGGTGACCAGTTCATCGCCAGCGAGATGTTTTTGCTGGCCCTGGCCGACAGCAAGAGCGACATCGGCGGCATCGTGCGTGGCCATGGCCTGTCCCGCAAGGCGCTGGAAGCGGCGGTGGAAGCGGTGCGCGGCGGTGCCACGGTGGATTCGGCCGAGTCCGAAGGCCAGCGCGAGGCGCTGAAAAAATACACGCTGGACCTGACCGAGCGTGCCCGCCAAGGCAAGCTGGACCCTGTGATCGGCCGCGACGACGAGATCCGCCGCACGATCCAGGTGCTGCAGCGCCGCACCAAGAACAACCCGGTGCTGATTGGCGAGCCCGGCGTGGGCAAGACCGCCATCGTCGAAGGCCTGGCCCAGCGCATCGTTGCCGGCGAGGTGCCCGACACGCTGAAGGACAAGCGGGTGCTGGTGCTGGACATGGCCGGCCTGCTGGCCGGCGCCAAGTACCGGGGCGAGTTCGAAGAACGGCTGAAGGCGGTGCTGAAAGAAGTGGCGCTGGACGAAGGCCGCATCATCCTGTTCATCGACGAGCTGCACACCATGGTGGGTGCCGGCAAGGCCGAAGGCGCGATGGATGCCGGCAACATGCTGAAACCTGCGTTGGCCCGTGGCGAGTTGCATTGCATCGGCGCCACCAC
>JANOBL010000005.1:0-12176 GCA_031411635.1 Betaproteobacteria bacterium | reverse complement strand
GGTGGCAACCGGCTGGACAAACAAGGCCTGGCCGCCAGCCTGGGGTTGGGCATCGGCACCGCCGATGAATTCACCGCCAGCCTGTACTACCTTAAAAACAACAACGGTATCTCCTACGGCATGCCTTGGGTGACCCCCAGCACCGGCGCCACCGACCGGGTGCTGCTGCCGGTGGACCCGGCCAACAGCTACGCCGCCGCCAGCGACTACAACGCCGGCAGCGCCGGCACCGGCACGCTGCAGCACCTCCACCGCTTTGGCGGCGGTGCCGAGCTGAAAACCGTGCTGCGCATCGGCAGCTACGAGCGCGACCTGCGCGCCAGCGCCAACCGCTTCTGTGTGCGCAGCGTCAACGCCACCACCGGCGTGGTGAGCAACCCCGAATGCCCCGCGGCCGCTCCCACGCTGGGCAGCTTGAGCAACAGCACCCTGCTGACCCGCGGCAACAACATCAAGATCCAGGACCTGGGCACCGTCAACCTGCAAAGTGATTACAGCGGGCGGTTCCAGGCATTTGGTCTGCGCAACCAGGTGTTGGCCGGCATCGACGCCGCGCAAGAGAAGTTCAAGAACTACGGCGCCAGCGCGCTGACCAAGCCCAAGACCACGCTGGGCACGCCCGACGACGGCGGCGCGGTGGACGAATCGCTGCGTGTGGTCACGCTGAACCGCACTTTCGACGCCAAGGCCTTGGGCGCGTATGCGCAGGACCTGGTGCAGTTGAGCCCCACCTGGAAAGTGCTGGGCGGCCTGCGCTGGGACCGTTTTTCGGGCGACTACAACACCCCGCCCATTGTTGCCAACCCAGGCGCCGCCGCGGCCACCAACCGGGCGCGCAGCGATTCGTTGTGGAGCAAGCGCTTTGGCGTGCTGTTCCAGCCCAGCGCGTTCCAGTCCTACCACTTCTCGTACGGCACCTCGTTCAACACCTCGGGCGACACGTACCAGTACGACGCGCTGGGCAGCAACACCCCGCCCGAAGGCAGCATCAACTACGAGCTGGGTGGCAAGCTGGACTTTGCCGACGGCAACTTGAGCGTGCGCTTTGCGCTGTTCCGGTCCATCAAGACCAACGAGCGCAACCGCGACGAGACCAGCGTCAACGCCACCAACTACGTGCTGTCGGGCCAGCGCCATGCCCAGGGCCTGGAGCTGGACATCGCCGGCCGCATCACGCCGGCCTGGGAGGTGTTTGCCAGCTACGCCTTCATCCCGGAGGCCAACATCGACGTGGGCTCCAATGTCAACGGCGTCACGCTGCAGGGCGAGGCCGTGGGCAGCCGCCCAGGGCTGACGCCGCGCCACAGCGGCACCGTGTGGAGCACCTACCAGCTCAACCCGAACTGGCGCTTCGGTGGTGGCCTGAACGCACGCAGCAGCATGGCGCCGCAGCTCATCACCACGTTTGCCGCGCCGCACTACATCACCGCCGACCTGATGGCCGAGTTCACGCTGGGTGACTTGAGCTACAAACTCAACCTGACCAACATCAGCAACAAGCTGTACGCTGACCAGTTGTACCGGGGTCACTACATCCCCGGCAAACCACGCACGCTGCAGCTCACCGGCAGCTACCGCTTCTAAAAAAAAGGGCTGACTATGCTGCACCTGCCCCAGGTGCTGAATGCCGACGAACTGGCACAGGCCCAGGCCTTGCTGGCCGCTGCGGCCTGGGTGGACGGCCGCCCCACGGCGGGGGTGCAGGCCGCCACGGTCAAGCACAACCAGCAGTTGCCGGCCGATGGCCAGCCGGCGCTGGCGCTGCGGGCACTGGTGCTGGCCGCGCTGGACCGGCATGCGCTGTTTTTCTCGGCCGCACTGCCGCGGCGGGTATTGCCGCCGATGTTCAACCGCTATGCCGGCGCCCACAACCACTACGGCCCGCATGTGGACCAGGCGATCCGCCATGCCGGGGGCGGCGTGCGGCTGCGCACCGACTTGTCGTGCACCTTGTTCCTGACCCCGCCCGAGGCCTACGACGGTGGTGAGTTGGTGATTGAGCAAGGCCTGGCCACGCAGCGCGTCAAGCTGCCGGCCGGCGACGCACTGCTCTACCCCGGCAGCAGCGTGCACCGTGTTGAGCCCGTCACACGCGGCGAGCGCCTGGCCAGCTTTTTCTGGATCGAAAGCATGGTGCGGCGCGACGACCAGCGCCAACTGCTGTTCGACATGGACCTGGCGCTGATGCGGCTGCGCCAGCGCCATGGCGAGGATGCCGATGCGGTGAGCTTGACCGGCACCTATCACAACCTGCTGCGGCTGTGGGCCGATGCATGAGCGGCGCGGCGTCCTCCAACCCACCCACCAGCCCAGCCATCAACCTGAGCGACTACGCCGCGCTGGCCGAGGCCAGGCTGGACGCCAAGGCCTGGGCCTACCTGGCCGGTGGCGCGGGCGATGAGCTGACCCAGCTCGACAATGCCCAGGCCTGGCAGCGCCTGCGCCTGCTGCCCCGGGTGCTGCGCCCGCTGGCCGGTGGCCACACCCAATCAGCGCTGCTTGGCCGCAGGCTGTTGCACCCGATCCTGCTGGCGCCGGTGGCCTATCAAAAGCTGTTCCATGCCGACGGCGAGCGTGCCAGCGCCTTGGCCGCCGCGATGCAAGGCGCCGGGCTGGTGCTCAGTGCGCTGGCCAGCACCCGGCTGGAAGACGTGGCCACGCTGGTGCTGCCCGAGCCCGGGCGGGGCCCACTGTGGTTTCAGCTTTATTGGCAAGCCGACCGGGGCTTCATGCAAGCGCTGCTGCAGCGCGCCGAAGCCGCCGGTTACGAGGCCCTGGTGCTGACGGTGGACGCCGCCACCAGCGGCGCGCGCGACCGCGAGCGGCGCGCAGCTTTCCGGCTGCCGCCGGGTGTGGCCGCCGTCAACCTGGCCGGCGCCCCGGGTGTACCCATTGGCCCCAAACCCACGCCGGGTGGCAGCGCCTTGTTCGACAGCCTGCTGCACCAGGCTGCCACCTGGGACGATCTGGCCTGGCTGCGTGAGCACAGCCGCTTGCCGCTATTGCTCAAAGGTGCGCTGCACCCCGACGATGCACGCCAGGCCCAGGCACTGGGGGTGGATGGCCTGGTGGTCAGCAACCACGGTGGCCGCACGCTGGACACCACGCCCGCCACTGCCGCGGTGCTGCCACGCATCGCCGAGGCACTGGCAGCCGCCGCCGGCCCGGCGCTGCCGCTGCTGGTGGACGGTGGCATCCGGCGCGGCAGCGATGTGCTCAAGGCGCTGGCCCTGGGCGCCAGCGCGGTGCTGATCGGCCGGCCGTATGCGATGGCCTTGGCGGCGGCCGGCGCGCCCGGCGTGGCCCATGTGATCAGGCTGCTGCGCGACGAGCTGGAAATTGCGATGGCGCTGACCGGCTGCCGCACGCTGGCCGACATCGGGCCGGGCTTGATCTGGCGCGATTGAGGTTTACTCCCTCCCCCTTCAAGGGGGAGGGTTGGGGTGGGGGTAGAAACTGTGCCAACCCCGGCGTTGCAACCCCTATCCCAACCTTCCACTTCGCCGCTTGCAAGCGGCTCAGATTCGCCAGGCATGCAACAGGCCGCAGGGCCTGTTGCATGTCCGGGCTCATCCCCCTGGCAGGGGGAAGGAGAAGTCAGGCGCTTTCAGCGCGGGTTGGGTTTGGCCTCGTCATGCATCTTCTTCAACTGCGCCAGCCAGGCCGTCCAATCGTAAGGGCCGGTCTCGAAGCGCTTTTTCAGGTTGCCCAGCACGCTGCCCCAGGCCTGGTCAAAGTAGCGGTAGGCCTTGTCCCATTCACCGCCATCACCCCAGCCGGTGTGCTGCAGCCGCACCCGCGTCTGGCCACCGTCGGCCGGGTCGAAACGCAGCATCACAAACGTGCGCTGGGCCCGCGCCTCGGGCAGCGACGGTGGTGCGTTCCAGTCAAACGACAAAAACCGCGGTGGCTGCAGCGCCATGAAACGCATGTCGTCCGCCCCCCTGGCGCCGGGCGCCGCCAGTGGATCGATGTGGATCTGAAACGCCCCGCCCACCCGGGCATCGATCACCGCATCGGGCGCAAAAAAACTGACGATGCCCTCGCGGGTGGTCCAGGCCGCCCACACCGCGTCCACGCTGGCTGGCACCAGCACTTCTTTTTCGATCGCCCGTTCGGCGGCCTGCGAAGCTGGCAGACACAACACCAGACAGACAAAGAGGGCAATCCGCAACATCGGCATGACCAGGCTCCTGCGCTGCAAAGCCCAACGGTAGCCGATCCCATCCGGGCAAGCAGCGTTTATCATCCAGGCATGAATTCTCCGCACGATGTGGCCGGCGTCCGCCTCGACAACGCGATGCGGCTGTTTGATGAATTTGTGCAGGCCACCATCAAATCGCCCGACGCCGCCACCTTGCGCGGCCTGGAACGGCGCTTTGCCGAGCGGCTGCAGATCCAGCCCAGCTACTGGAGCCAGATCAAGGGCCGGTCACGCCAGATCGGCGAGCGCCTGGCGCGGCAGTTTGAGCAACTCTGCCGCAAGCCGGTGGGCTGGATGGACTTGCCGCAGGATGGCCCGGCAACCTCCACAACGGCCGCCACAAGCGCTGCCAACCCGCCGGCCCACCCATCGGCGGCGCCCTCCGCCAGCCAGCCGCAGGACGACGACGAGCGCTTCATCGTCGGCCTGGTGCTCACCGACTACCGGCGCCATCCGCAGCGCGCCCGCACCCGCTTGCTGGATCTGCTGGGCGAGGTGCTGACACCGCCGCCGGCAGCCCCGCTGCCCGGCCCAGCCCGCCCGGCCGCCAAAGCGCCCACCACCCGGCGCCCGGCGCCCCCACCCCCGGTGGTCGACGAGATGGCGCTGTGGGCGCGCAGCCAGGCCGGCGTGGCGCCGCTCAAACGCAAGCCCTGAGCCGCCGCCGCCAGGCTCGGTGCAAACCCGGGGCCAGCAACAAATCACTTGCGCAAGATAAATGTTTGTTTATCATTAGCGCAAGTATCGAAACCCGATCCGGCCCGGTACGCAACAGCGCGCCGGGCCGTTTTGCTTTTTCACCCGAGGAGCCACCCCATGAAGATCAGCCTGCCCATCCCCAAGCCCCGCAATCCGCTGGTGGCCGCCGCGCTGCAACGCCGCGCCGGCAGCCACCGCCGCAACACCAGCGCGATGCGCCAGCAAGCGCAAAACGCGCTGCGCCGCGAGCTGCAGCACGAACGACACAGCCCCTGAAATGACATTTGGCCAGCACGCCCCAGCGGGGCGGGCCGCCATTGGAGATCACCATGAGCCCCGAAGTCTGGACCCCCCCGCTGGCCACACCCAGCCCCCAAGCGCTGCGGCAACTCAGCGCCACCAGCCTGCGCCAAGCCAGCCGTTGGTTGGCCCGGCTGGCCCGCAAACTGGCCGTGCAGCGCAGCCGCGCCAAACGCCCGCCCGAGCTGGAGTTCTACGCCGAGTCCGGCGCCCCCGAAGTTGCGCTGTACCTGGACGGTGAACTGGTGGGCTACTTGCCGGGCATCACACGCTTGTGATTTGAAAATCACACGCTTGTGATTTGAAAGTCACCCGCTTGTAAGCTGCAACAGCAGCGGCAGCGCTCAAGACGGCGCTGCCGCTGCCGATAGGCCCGGTACGAACAGCCGAATCAGCAAGGCGATCCATGACCCGGGCCGACGATTTCCCCAGCAGCACCGCCTTCATCACCCAGCCACCGCCCGACCTGGCCGGTTGGGTGGCGGCGCTGGACCCGCTTGACATCCCGGTGCTGGCCGCCACCGATGCGGTGCTGGACGAGTTGCGCTGCATCGAGGATGCTGTCGATGCCCATGGCCTGGCCGACAGGATGGCGGCCGATCCGCTGATGACCCTCAAGCTGCTGCGCCATGTGGCCGTGGTGCGGGCCGGGCGCGGCGATACCGATGCCGAGACCGCCACCGAGGCGCTGGTGATGCTGGGCATCACGCCGTTTTTCCGCGATTTCGGCCCACAGGCCACGGTGGAGCAGCGCCTGGCCGGGTTACCCGCCGCGCTGGCCGGCCTGCAGCAGGTGCTGCGGCGGTCGCACCGGGCAGCCCGTTTTGCGCTGGGTTTTGCAATCCACCGCCAGGATTACGACGCGCCGCTGATCCACGAAGCCGCGCTGCTGCACGACTTTGCCGACTTGCTGCTGTGGGCCCATGCCCCGGCGCTGGCGCTGGCTATCGCGCAGCGCCAGCAGGCCCAGCCCGGACAACGCTCCACCGAGGCCCAGCAGGCGGTGCTGAAGATCACTTTGAGCGACCTGCAGCAAGCCCTGATGAAAGCCTGGCGCTTGCCGCCGCTGTTGGTGCAGATCAGTTGCGACCAGGACAGCCCGCTGACCCAGGTGCGCAATGTGCAGCTTGCAGTCCGCGTGGCGCGCCACAGCGCCCAGGGCTGGCACAACCCGGCCCTGCCCGACGACATCGCGGCGCTTGCCAAGCTGCTGGACCTGGGCCCCGAGCACGCGCTGGAACTGCTGCACGAGCTGGACAGCTAAGCGCAGGTTTCACCAAGCCGCCGCAACACCTGGTTGATCACCACCGGCTCGAACAGCATCTGCACATGCGCCGCGCCGGCCACATGCCGGTTGTCGGCGCCAGCCAGGGTGGCGGTGCTGGCCGGAAACACGATGTTGTCGGCATGGCCGTAAAAGCAGGTGAAGCGGGCGCGGCGCGCCGGGCTCTCGGCAACGGCCAAAGCTGCCAACCAGGCACTGCCCAGGCGCATCTGGCGCGCATTGGCGCTGAAGCCAAAGCGCGCAGTCCAGGTGCCGTGGTGCGGTGTGCCCACCGTCACCACACCCAGCACCCGTGCATCGGCGGCCGCCGCATCGGGCTGGGCCGCCAGCCAGGCCCGCGCCGCCAACCCCCCCATGCTGTGGCACACCAGCAGTGGCGGCCGGCCGCTGCGGCGGGTCAGGTCGGCCACGGCCGCCTCGATCGCCGGCACCCAGGTGTCGATGTGGCCAAACACCGGCGCCAAGGTCAGCGCCTGGCAGGCCACACCTTCGTCGCGCAAACGCCTCAACCAGGGCGTCCACAGCCCCCGGTTGCAGACATAGCCGTGCAGCAGCAGCACCGCATGGCGGCCGGGAATGGCGGCCCCATCGGGCTCTTGATCGGCAGCAAACGGCTGGCGCCAGCCAAACACCCGCCAGCCGGTCAGTACCTCGCCCCACCAGGCGCGTTGCAACTGGGCGGCCGACGCATGCGGCACCAATGGATCACGGCCCAACCAGGCCAACAGCACAAACTCCAGCGCCAGCAGCGGTGCATGCGGCGCCAGCGCCAGCAGCAGCCAGCCCAGCAACAGCCCCGGATGCACACCGCGCCACCCGCCCCAGGCGCAGCCGCCCAGCGCCAGCCCCACCGCAAGCAGTACCAAAGCGCGTTGCAATCGGGCCAGCATGGCTGCAGTCTCGCATCCGCTGCAATCCGGTTGCGGCGTTAACCTGCCGCCATGAGCACCACGCTGGCCAACCGCATCCTGCAGCACCTGCACGCCGTGGCGCGGTTGCGCGCCGCACGCCAGGGCGATACCGCGCTGGCCACTCGCTTGCACGCGCTGAAGGCCTACCAGGCCAGGCGCTTCGAAACCAGTTACACCGATCTGCTGGCCGAACCACGCTACCGGGCGGCGGCGCGGTTTTTTCTGGACGAGCTGTACGGGCCGCAGGAGTTTGTCGCCCGCGATGCGCAGTTTGTGCGCGTGGTGCCGGCGCTGGTGCGGCTCTTTCCGCAGCCGGTGGTGCAGACCGTCGAGCACCTGGGCGCGCTGCATGCGCTGTCGGAATCGCTGGACGATGCCATGGCGCGCCATCTACCGCCCCTCAAGCCCGGCCAGGCACTGGATGGGGCAAGCTACCTCCAGGCTTGGCAAGCCACCGGCCGGGCTGCCGAGCGTGAGCAGCAGATTGCGCTGACCTTGGCCATCGGCCGGGCGCTGGACGGTTTTACCCGCAGCCGGCTGCTGCGCACCAGCCTGCGCCTGATGCGTGGCCCGGCGCTGGCGGCCGGGCTGGCCGATCTGCAGCGCTTTCTGGAATCCGGCTTCGATGCGTTTGGCGCGATGAAAGGCGCGGACGAGTTTTTGCGCCGCGTGGGCAGCCGCGAGCGGGCGCTGGTGGCCGCGCTGTTTGACCCCGGCGCGCCGGCCAGCGCGGCCGTGCTTGAATCGGCGGGCCTGCAACCACCGCCTCCCGCATGACCCTCCAGCCAACACCCCAAGCTTTGGTCGACATCGGCGTGCAGATCGGCGTGAAAGTGCTGGTGCGCGGCTGGCTGTCGGCCAACAACCTGGTGTTTGGCGATGGCCCGGCCGGCGCCTGCGTGGTCGATACCGGCTATTTCAGCCATGCCGCGTTGACCGTGGCGCTGGTCGAGTTGGCGCTGGTCGAGTTGGCCCTGGCCGGTGCGCCGCTGGCAAGGGTGCTCAACACCCATTTGCATTCAGACCATTGCGGCGGCAATGCCAGCCTGGTGCGGCGCTGGCCGGGCCTGCAGATCAGCGTGCCCGAGGGCTACCGCCACGCGCTGCTGCCCTGGGACGAATCACGCTTGAGCTTTCGCGGTGTAGACCAGCGCTGCGAGCCGTTCACGCCGCAGCGCTTTTTGGCCGATGGCGACAGCGTGGTGCTGGGCCAGCGCGCCTGGCAGGTGCATGCCGCGCCCGGCCACGACCCGGACGCGGTGCTGCTGTTCGAGCCCGTCAGCCGCACGCTGATCAGCGGTGATGCGCTGTGGGAAAACCGGCTGGCGATCATCTTTCCGGAGCTGGTGGGTGAGCCCGGGTTCGAGGCCGCGCACCAGGCGCTGGACTTGATCGAGCGCCTGGCGCCGTTGTGGGTGCTGCCCGGCCACGGCCAGCCGTTTTGCGATCTGGCGGCGGCGCTGTTGGCCTCGCGCCAGCGGCTGGCGGCGTTTGCCGCCGCGCCCGTCAAGCACCGCCAACATGCGGTGCGGGCCTTGGTGGTTTACCACATGCTGGAACACCGCAGCCGGCCGCATGCCGCGCTGGTCGACTGGATCGTGCAAACCCCGTTGTTGCGCCAGGCCTTGCAGTGCGGGCACGACAGCGCGCTGGCCTTGACATTGGCCACCGACTGCGTCGACCGTTTGCTGCGCGACGGTGTGCTGCAGCAGCAAGACCGGCAGGTGGTGCTGGTCTTGGCCTGACTTCAGCGCATGGCCGGGTTGACGCCGTCGGCCGGCAACTCGGCCACCGGTACTTCGGCCGGCATCGTCCGGACGGCTGGGCCAGCCTGTGACCCGGGCGCCATGCGCGGCATCGTCAGCATTGGCAGCCCCGGCTGGCCGTTTGGCATCTGGCCGTTTGGCATCTGACCATTCGGCATCATGCTATTCGGCATCTGCCCATTCACACCCTGGCCAAACATCGCGCCCGGCGGCATCGCGCCTGGCATTTCACCCGGCCGGCCGCGATTCGGCTCGGCCAGCATCGGCAGCGACAAGCTCAGCTTGGGTGCATTGCCACCGGCGCCCAGATCGGCCTGGCGCTGGCTGACGGCCAACAAGCGCAAGCCAGGCTCCAGCTCGCGCCCCACCGCCACGGTGCGGGCCGGCTTGCCGTCGACCGAGATCAGCGCCAGCCCGCTGGCCGTGCCGCCGCGTGTCGCCACCACGCCCACCAGCCTGAAGCGGCTCTCGGCCGCCACTGCCGCCACGGCGGCCACTTCGGCCATCGGCTGCTGCGGTGGTGCACCCATCAAACGGCTTAGATCACCGGCAGCCGGGCTACCGGCCATCGCCACCACGGCCTGGCCCGGCACCGGTTGCGGCCGCACAAAAAGCCGCAAGCCCCAGTACACGGCACTGGCCGCCACAGCGGCCCAGATCAACAGTGACAGCCAGCGCGAAGTCATGCGCCGATTATGATCCGACGCTTGTATTGCCCAGGCTGGCCAAACAGCCAACTCCTCCATGAGACTTGCCTCTGCTCAACACGCCAGCCTGCAAAACCTGAAGCGCGGGTTCACGCTGATCGAGCTGATGGTGGTGCTGGTCATCATCGGTGTGCTGGCCGCGCTGATCGTGCCCAATGTGCTGGAGCGCACCGACGATGCCCGTGGCACCGCCGCCCGGGCCGATATCAACAACCTGATGCAGGCGCTGAAGCTTTACAAGCTGGACAACCAGCGCTTCCCCAGCGCCGAGCAAGGGCTGGAGGCGCTGGTCAAAAAGCCCAGCGCCGGCACGCTGCCGGGCAATTGGCGGCCCTACCTGGACAAGCTGCCGGCCGATCCCTGGGGCCGGCCCTACCAGTACATCTTTCCGGGCGTGAAGGGCGAGGTGGATGTGTTTTCGCTCGGCGCCGATGGCCAGGCGGGTGGTGACGGCAAAAACGCCGACATCGGGTCCTGGCAATAAGCCACAGCGGCCAACAGCGCGCGCAGGCCTTGCGGCGTCACCTCAAGCTGCCCGGCAGCACTGGTTTCACGCTGGTCGAGTTGCTGGTGGTGCTGCTGCTGATCGCGCTGGTGTCGGGCCTGGTGGGTTTGTCGCTGCGCGACGGCAGCGAGGCGCGGCTGGAACGCGAAGCGCTGCGCCTGGCCGCATTGCTGGAAGCCGGCCGTGCCGAGGCCCGCGCCAGTGGCGTGGCGGTGCGCTTTGAGCTGGCCGGCAGCGACCCGGGCGCGGCGGCGGCCAACCCGGCCGAGGCCGAAGCCTTCCGCTTTGTTGGATTGCCGCCCGGCACGCTGCCACCCGGCCGCTGGCTGGACGCGCAGGTGCGGGCCCGCATCGCCGGGGCACGTGCGCTGCGCCTGGGGCCCGAGCCGCTGATCGGCGCGCAGCGCATCGTGTTGTCCCTGGGCGAGCGCCAACTGGTGCTGGCCACCGATGGCCTGGGGCCGTTTGCGGTGCTGCCACCCACCAACGCCGGAGCAGCGCAGTGAGCTGCTGCCCTCGGTCAACCGCGCCCGGCTTCACGCTGGTGGAAGTGCTGGTGGCGCTGGCCATCACCGCCATATCGCTGGGCGCCGGGCTGAAAGCCGCCGGCGCGCTGACCGACAACGCCCAGCGCCTGGCCGATGTGACCGCAGCCCACTGGTGCGCCGACAACGCCTTGACCGGCTTGCGCCTGGCCAGGCAGTTTCCGGGCACCGGCGAGGCCGAATTTGCCTGCAACCAACTCGGCCGCGAGTACAAAGGCCTGCTGCGCACCCAGGGCACACCCAACCCCAACTTTCGCCGCATCGATGCGGTGGTGATGGATGGCAACGGGCTGGTGATGGCCAGCTTGTCCACCGTGCTGGGGCGGTTTTGAGCATGGCGCGCCGTCCAGGTTTCACGCTGGTGGAGGTCTTGGTCGCCTTGCTGATCATGGCGGTGATCGCCGCAATGGGCTGGCAAGGGGTGGCCAGCATGGTCCGCTCGCGCGAGATCGGCACGGCGGCCAGCGAGCGCACGTTGCGGCTGTCGGCCCTGGTAGGCCAGTGGGAGCAAGACCTGGCCGCCGTCTACGACAGCCCGCAGGTGCCGGGCCTGAGTTTTGACGGCGCCGCGCTGCGCATCGCCCGGCGGGTGGACGACGGGGTGCAGATCGTGGTCTGGTCGCTGCGCGAAGGGGTTTGGCGGCGCTGGACCAGCCCCAGCGCCACACGCCAGGGCGATCTGCAACAGGCCTGGCTGGCCAGCCAGCAATTGCAGGGCCCCGAGACCGGGCAGATGCGGCTGCTGGACGGTGTCACCGAGTGGCAGGTGTACTTTTGGCGCGGCCAGGGCTGGAGCAATGCCCAATCCAGCGCCGATCTGGTGACGGTGGTGGTGGCCGCTGCGCCTGCATCGGCCGCGTCAACACCCACTGGCAGCGCCAGCGCACCCGTGGTGGCCGCCCCGGTGGCCCAGCGCAGCCTGCTGCCCACCGGCGTGCGGCTGCAGATCGACCTGCCCGAAGGCCGCATCCTGCGCGATGTGATGCTGTCGCCGCAAACCCCATGACCCGGCGGATGCTGCGGACAAAACATCGGGCCAAGCCAGCCCGCGGCGCCGCGCTGCTGGTGGCCATGGTGCTGCTCAGCGTGGTGGCCACCCTGGCCTCGGGCATGGTGTGGCAGCAGTGGAAAGGTGTGCAAGTGGAAGCGGCCGAGCGCAGCCGCGCGCAGACCGGCTGGATCCTGCAAGGTGCGCTGGACTGGGCCCGCTTGATCCTGCGCGAAGACGCACGCTCGGGCCGCGCCACCAGCCTG
>JANOBL010000004.1:0-2529 GCA_031411635.1 Betaproteobacteria bacterium | reverse complement strand
GCCGCCACCGGTTATGCGGTGCTGGCCGGCTGGGGTGTGCCGGCGCAGCGCACCGTGATCATGCTGCTGGCAGCAGGCTTGCTGCGTGCCTGGGGCCAGCGCTGGCCCTGGCCGCTGGTGCTGCTGGGCGCGGCCGTGGTGGTGACGCTGCTGGACCCGTGGGCGCTGCTGCAGCCGGGGTTTTGGCTGTCGTTCATGGCGGTGGGGTTGTTGATGGCATCGGAGCCGGTCATCGGCGCCCGGCCAGCAAGCGTTCCTGCGCCGCGCCGGTTGTCAGCCCAGCTATCAGGCCAGCTTCAGATCCACCTCGGCGGCCATCTGCGCGCCCAGGTGGTGGCCACCTTGGGCCTGGCGCCGTTGTCGCTGGTGTTTTTCCACCAGCTCAGCCTGGTCGGGTTTTTGGCCAACCTGGTGGCAATTCCGCTGGTCACCTTGCTGATCACACCGCTGGCCTTGCTGGGCACGCTGCTGCCGGGCTGTTGGGCGCTTGCGGCCGGGCTGGTGCAGGCGATGGTGGTTGGGCTGGGTTGGTTGGCGGCCTGGCCGGCGGCCGTCTACACCGCGCCCGCCGCACCGGCCTGGGCGGTGGCCTGTGCACTGCTGGGTGCGGTGCTGGGCGTGTTGCCGGTGCCTTGGGCGCTGCGGGCTTTGGCGTTGCCGTTGCTGCTGCCGCTGCTGTGGCCCGCTGTGCCCCGGCCGGCGCCAGGTGCGTTTGAGCTGGTGGCGATGGACGTGGGCCAGGGCACGGCGGTGTTGCTGCGCACCCACCAGCATCTGCTGGTCTACGACACCGGCCCGCAGTACGGCCAGGACAGCGATGCCGGCCAGCGGGTGTTGCTGCCGCTGCTGCGCGCCCGCGGCGAGCCGCGCATCGATTTGCTGCTGATCAGCCACCGCGATACCGACCATGTCGGCGGCGCCGCCAGCCTGCTGGCCGGGCATCCGGTGCGGGCCATGTCCAGCTCGCTGACGCCCGAGCTTGCGCTGCTGCAAGCCGGGCCGCCGCACCCCCGTTGCGAGGCCGGCCAGCGCTGGGCCTGGGAAGGGGTGTTGTTCGAGCTGCTGCATCCCACGCCGGCCGAGCATCAAGCCGCCACCAAATCCAACGCCGTGAGTTGTGTGCTGCGGGTGCAAGATGCAGCGGGCCGCAGCCTGCTGCTGACCGGCGATATCGAGGCCCCGCAAGAGGCCGCGCTGCTGGCGCGCCAGGGGGCGGCGCTGGCCAGCACGGTGCTGCTGGCGCCGCACCATGGCAGCCGCACCTCGTCCAGCGCCGGCTTTCTGGACGCAGTGGCACCGCAAACTGCCGTGGTGCAGGCCGGTTACCGCAGCCGTTATGGCCACCCGGCCCCCGATGTGTTGGCGCGCTATGCCGATCGCAAGATCGAAGTGGTGCGCACGGACCAATGTGGTGCCTGGCTGTGGCAGGATGGCACGGCCTTGTGCACCCGGGATGTGCGTCGCCGTTACTGGCACTGGGCCGCAGCCCCCACTTTGCCCGTGGGTGGTGCGGAAGTTGCTACCCCAACCGGGCCAGGAGCCCACCCACGATGAAACCCACCTTCGACGAAATGCAGGCCGGCGCCGGTGCTGTGCGCGCCCACTACAGCGGCTTTGACCGCTGGTTGCAACAACAGCCACCCGAGCTGATGGCCGCCCGGCGCGACGAAGCCGAGATGATCTTCCGCCGTGTTGGCATCACCTTTGCCGTCTACGGTGCCAAGGACGAAGACGGCGCCGGCACCGAGCGGCTGATCCCGTTTGACCTGATCCCCCGCATCATCCCCAGCGACGAGTGGGCGCGCATGCAGCAAGGCCTGGCACAACGTGTCGCCGCGCTGAACCGCTTTTTGCACGATGTCTACCATGGCCAGGAGATCCTGAAAGCCGGCATCGTGCCGGCCGAGCAGATCCTGAACAACGCGCAGTTCCGGCCCGAGATGATGGGCGTGGACCTGCCGGGCCAGATCTACTCGCACATCGCCGGCATCGACATCGTGCGCGCCGCCCAGCCCGATGGCAGCGGCACCTACTACGTGCTGGAAGACAATCTGCGTGTGCCCAGCGGCGTCAGCTACATGCTGGAAAACCGCAAGATGATGATGCGGCTGTTTCCCGAGCTGTTTGCCCAGCACCGCATTGCGCCGGTGGCGCATTACCCCGATTTGCTGCTGGAAACCTTGCGCGCGGTGGCGCCGCCGTCGGTCAACGAGCCCACGGTGGTGGTGCTGACCCCGGGCATGTACAACAGCGCCTACTTTGAGCATGCGTTCCTGGCGCAGCAGATGGGCATCGAGCTGGTCGAAGGCCAGGACTTGTTCGTCAAGGACAATTTTGTGTACATGCGCACCACGCAAGGCCCACGCCGGGTGGACGTGGTGTACCGCCGGGTGGACGATGATTTTCTCGACCCCAAGGCGTTCCGGCCCGACAGCACCTTGGGCTGCGCCGGCCTGCTGGACGTCTACCGCAAGGGCAACATCAGCCTGTGCAATGCCATCGGCACCGGCGTGGCGGACGACAAATCGA
>JANOBL010000003.1:0-1621 GCA_031411635.1 Betaproteobacteria bacterium | reverse complement strand
TGCACGCTCAAAAAATGGTGCGGGCGGGATGCGGCCTGGATCGCATCGGTGGCGATTTTCAGGTTGCCATCGGTGCCGTTCTTGAAGCCGATTGGCGCGCTCAGGCCCGAGGCCAGCTCGCGGTGCACCTGGCTTTCAGTCGTGCGTGCGCCAATTGCGCCCCAGGCGATCAAGTCGCCGATGTACTGCGGGCTGATCACGTCCAGAAACTCGCTGCCCGCCGGCATGCCCAGCCGGTTGATGTCCACCAACAACTGGCGCGCGATGCGCAGGCCCTCGTGGATGCGGTAGCTCTCGTCCAGGTAGGGGTCGTTGATCAAGCCCTTCCAGCCCACCGTGGTGCGGGGTTTTTCAAAGTACACCCGCATCACGATCTCCAGCGTGCCCGCGTACTTTTCGCGTTGGGTTTTAAGCTGCCGGGCATAGTCCAGCGCCGCTACCGGGTCGTGGATCGAGCACGGGCCGATCACCACCAACAGCCGGTCGTCCTGGCCATCCAGGATCTGGCGCAGCTTGCGCCGGGTGTTGCCCACCAGCTTTTCCACCGGCGTGCCGGCAATCGGGAAAAAGCGGATCAGGTGCTCGGGCGGTGGCAGTGGGGTGACCTCCTCGATGCGCTGGTCGTCGGTTTCGCTGGTCTTTTCGCTCAAGCTGTAGCCGTAGCCCGGCTCGGCGGCATGCAGGCTGCTGGGGGATTTGTGGGCCATGGGTTTGCTCCAGGTGGGATGCTGACAAGTGCAGGGACGAAAAAAAACCGCCGGGGCTGCCGGCGGTTGGTGGGGTGCGAATCGCTAGTCTTGCGTGCGAATGCGTTTCCAGCCGCCGGTGAGGGGCGAGAACCAAAAGCCTGCAAAGAAAAATCGTGCGCTGCGCATGGGGCGGGAATGTAGCACGCGGGTTTGGCGGGCTGGATCAGCCGGTCACGGCCTCGAAGCCGGCGCCATGCAGGCGCTGCACCACGTCTTGCACATGGGCGGTGTTGCGGGTTTGCAGCACCAACTCCACCTCCACCGTCTGCACTGCCAGCGACGAGAACGCGCGCTGGTGATGCACCTCGTCGATGTTGGCGCCGGCCTCGGCCACGATGGCGGTGATCTGGGCCAGCACACCGGGCGCATCGCGAGCACCGACACGGATGCGCGCCAGCCGGCCGGCGCGCACCATGCCACGCTCGATGATCGATGCCAGCAGCAACGGATCGATATTGCCGCCGCACAGCACCAGGCCGACCTTTTTGCCGGCGTAGCGCGCCGGCTCTTTCAGCAGTGCCGCCAGACCGGCGGCGCCGGCGCCTTCGACCAGGGTTTTTTCGATCTCCAGCAACATCAGCACCGCCTGCTCGATATCGCCTTCTTCCACCAGCACCAGGTCGTCGACGTTGGCGGCGACGATGCGCCGGGTGATCTGGCCCGGCTGGGCCACCGCAATGCCTTCGGCAATCGTGCTGCTGCCCTGTGGATGCGCCGTGCCCTTGACCAGATTGACCATCGCCGGAAAACGCGCGGTCTGCACGCCGATGATCTGCAGATCCGGTTTGATCGCCCTTGCCGCGGTGCTGATGCCACTGATCAGCCCGCCGCCGCCGACTGCGATCACCAGCGTTTCCAGGTCGGGCTGCACC
>JANOBL010000002.1:0-7197 GCA_031411635.1 Betaproteobacteria bacterium | reverse complement strand
GTGGACCGCACTGTAACAGCTATTGCACGCGCCATTCGGCTGCCGTCACTCTATTCCAGTGAAACGGAGAAATCGGATGTACGTGAGCACCTGCCAGGGGCGCCATCCAGGCGCAAGGCGCAGCCGGGTTGGACACCCGGCTGCGCCTTGCGCCTGGATGGCGCCCCTGGCAGGTGCTCACGTACATCCGATTTCTCCGTTTCACTGGACTAGAGTGACGGCAGCCGAATGGCGCGTGCAATAGCTGTTACAGTGCGGTCCACAGACATGCACGAGGCCGTTTCCACAAGGTCTTATTCCCGTACCGCCCTGTTGTCTTGCCGCAATGCTGTTTGGTTGCGATGGCCGCAGGGCCAGTCCAGGTTTGATGAACTCCCGGTTCGACGTTTCTTGAGTGTCTCTGTCCGTGTTGGCGCAAGCCGATGCGGTGGTTTATTTTCATCAACAGACTCAAAAGGAACATCTCCATGAGCACCACCCAAACTGGCGTCGTCAAATGGTTCAATGATGGCAAAGGCTTCGGCTTCATCACGCCTGAAGACGGCAGCAAGGATCTGTTCGCTCACTTCAGCGAAATCCGCAACAACGGCGGCTTTCGCAGCCTGGCTGAAAACCAGCGCGTCGAATTTGAAGTGAAGCAAGGCCCCAAGGGCCTGCAAGCGGCCAACATCCGCCCGCTGTAAGCCAGCACAGCGCCGGCCGCTTCAAGCGGCTGGTGGCATAAAAAAACCGCGCCTCTCGGGGTCGCGGTTTTTTTTCGTCTGGCCGTGCCTTGGGGCACGGCAGGTATCAGGGCGCGGGCGGCGCGGTGGTGGGCTCGGCCGGGGCAGCGGGGTCCGGCGCGCTGCCTGGGTGGGTGTCGTCGCTGCCATGGCCCTGCTTTTTCTTCTGCAGCTTTTCTTCGTTCTTGCGCTTCTTGGCCAGTTCGCGCTGGCGTTTCTCGTAAGAGTAATTCGGGGTCGCCAAGGCGGTGCTCCTTTGTAGGGCTGGCGCGCACCGGTCGCGCGTCGAAGCTGGGCTGCAGCATAAGGCATCCGCTTGCGGGCAATGCGGGCTCGGCGGTGGTGCCAGAATCGTTGACTGATTTCAGGAGCTTGTGATGACTTCATCGGTGATTTATCCACGTGGCCGGGCGCTGCTGGCCTTGTTGGCACTGTGCGGGGTGCTGGGCGCCGCGCCGGCCTGGGCGGCCGACACGCCAGCACCCAGCGGTGCCCGCGCCGACGACAAACTGGCCACTGTGCGGGCCCATGTGGCCGCCAAGCGTTGGGACGAGGCGCTGGCCGAGTTGCAACGCCTGAACGACACCGCCAGCGCCGATTGGCACAACTTGATGGGCTACAACTTGCGCAAGCAAAAGACGCCCGATCTTGACGCCGCCGACCGCCATTACCGCGAGGCCTTGCGCATTGCGCCCAGCCACCGGGGTGCATTGGAGTATTCGGGCGAGCTGGCGCTGATGCGCGGCGATCTGCCGCGGGCCGAGCAGCAACTGGCGCTGCTGGACAGGGCCTGCACCTTTGGCTGCGAGGAGTACACCGACCTGAAAAATGCGGTGCAGCGCTACAAAGCCGCAGGCAACCGCTGGGTGCCGGGCAACTGAGTGTCCTGAAAGAGCCAAGGGCCACCGAAGTGGCCCCTGCTGACGGTCTCTGCCAAAGCCGAAACCGGTTGAATTGGCGCCGGGTACGGGTTCCGGTACTCCGCCCATTGGTGCGGTCGGTTGTCGCCAAGACAGCCCGTATTGTGCGGGCCTTGCGTGACCGCGGTATGACGAAACAACAGGCCAAAAGCCGGCCAGTTGCCGGGGCGACGACATGCTGCGATGCACAATGCGCGCTGTCGTCCAGACCCCAGCCATCAGCCCCAGGGAGCGCTTGCGCCATGCGATATGTCGTGTTCAACCAGAAGGGCGGGGTGGGCAAATCCACCATCACCTGCAACCTGGCGGCGATCAGCGCGGCGCAGGGTTTGCGCACCTTGGTGGTGGACCTGGACCCGCAGGGCAACTCCACCCGCTACCTGCTGGGCGCCGGCGCCGATGCGCTGACCGATACGGCGGCCGAGTTTTACGACCAGACGCTGAAGTTCAAGCTGCGCGACCAGGCGACCGAAGAGTTCATCACCACCACGCCGTTTGAGAACCTGCATCTGCTGCCGTCCAGCCCCAAGCTGGAAGAGCTGCACAGCAAGCTGGAATCACGCTACAAGATCTACAAGCTGCGCGATGCGCTGGCGGCGCTGGACGGCTACGACCGCATCTACATCGACACCCCACCGGCGCTGAACTTTTACACCCGCTCGGCGCTGATTGCCGCCAACGGCTGTTTGATCCCGTTTGACTGCGACGATTTTTCGCGCCGCGCGCTGTACTCGCTGATGGACAGCGTGGCCGAGATCCAGGCCGACCACAACCGCGAACTGCAGATCACCGGCATCGTCGTGAACCAGTTCCAGCCGCGTGCCAACCTGCCGCAGCGCCTGGTGCAGGAGCTGATCGATGAAGGGCTGCCGGTGCTGCAGCCCTACCTGAGCGCCAGCGTCAAGGTGAAGGAATCGCATGAACAATCGCTGCCGATGCTGCACCTGGATGCACGCCACAAGCTGACTTTGGAGTACCTGGCGCTGCACCAGGCGCTGCAGCCCGTGCCTGGCGCCAAACCGCGCGGGTCGGCGCGCTGATCGGTTTTGATGTTGGTGAGGTGCCAAATGCAGACCATTCCGTTCGAGATTCGCGGCGAGTTCATCACGCTGGACCGTTTGCTCAAGGCCACGGGCCTGGCCGCCAGCGGTGGTGGCGCCAAGGCCCTGGTGGCCGATGGCAAGGTGCAGGTGGATGGCCGCGACGAGTTGCGCAAAACCGCCAAGTTGCGGCCCGGCCAGGTGGTGGCGCTGCAAGGGGTGCGCATCCACCTGACGGCCGCGCCCAGCATCGTTGTGATGAAGCTTTGAGGCATCGCCGCTACAACGGACTCCACCATGACGCAACCCTTGATCATCGGCCTGGATGCGGATGACACGCTTTGGCACAACGAAACCCTGTTCCGCATGACCCAATCGCGCTTTCATGCGCTGCTGGCACCCTGGGCCGATGCAGCCAGGGTGGAAGCCGCACTGGCCGAGGTGGAGCACCGCAACCTGGGGCTGTACGGTTACGGCGCCAAGGGCTTTACCTTGTCGATGCTGGAAACCGCGCTGCAGATCAGCGACGCCACGGTGCCGGGCACGGTGCTGGCCGAGATCCTGGGCGCAGGCCGCACGCTGATGCAGCATCCGATCGAGCCGCTGCCCGGGGTTGAGCAGGCATTGGAAGAGTTGGCCAAGCTGGCGCCGCTGGTATTGATCACCAAGGGCGATTTGTTTCACCAGGAGAGCAAGCTGGCAGCGTCGGGCCTGGGCCGTTTTTTTTCGGGTGTGGAGGTGGTCAGCGAAAAATCGGCCGACACCTACCGCCGCGCGTTTGTGCGCCACGGTTTTGCGCCCGAGTTGGCGCTGATGGCCGGCAACTCGGTGCGCTCGGACATCCTGCCGGCGCTGGCGGCGGGCTGCCAGGCGGTGCTGATCCCGTACCCGCTGGTGTGGGCGCACGAGGCGGCTTTGGCGCCGGCTGATCACCCACGCTATCGGCAGTGCGAATCGCTGGCCGAGATGGCGGCGTGGTTGGCGGGGACTGCCGCTTGAGCCAACGCGCAACCGCCGTCATGGGGCGGCGGTGTTGAGCGCTCACCGCTCACCCTGGCCGCTGGTCTGGACGCTGTACCTCAGCGGCCTGCTGGCAGCGGCGCAGTTGGGCAAGCTGTCGGCACTGGCGCCGCTGATTGCCGCCGAGTTGCGTTTGAGCCTGCCCACGGTGGCGCTGGCGATCTCGCTGCTGGAGGTGGGTGGCGCCACCTTGGGCACGCTGGCCGGGCTGCTGGCGCAGCGCCTGGGCCTGCGGCGTTGCTTGCGCTGGGGCCTGGCTGGCCTGGCGCTGGGGGGCCTGGGCGGTGCGCTGGCCAACGGCGCTGTGGGTCTGCTGGGCTGGCGGCTGCTGGAGGCCTTGGGCTACCTGGGCGTGATCGTCAGCGCGCCGGTGTTGATTGCCCACCACTGCGCGCAGCATGACCATGCCGCAGCGGCGCGCAGCCAGGGCCTGGCGCTGACCTTGTGGAGCACCTTTGTGCCGGTGGGCCTGGCGCTGGGCGCCTGGGGCAGTGCCGGCCTGGCCGATGTGCTGGGCTGGCGCGCGGCGGTGGCGGCCGGTGGGGCCGTGGCGGCGTTGCTGTGGCTGGGGGTTTGGCGGGCGCCACTGCCGGCGGCGGCCGAGCAATCGGATTTAGCGGCGGCAGCCGAGTTGTCGGCCTTGCCGTCTGCCGCCGCAGCCCGGGCACCGTCGCCACGGCTGGGCACCGCCGCCAAGTGTCTGGCACTGGCCTTTGGCGGTTTTGCGCTGTTCGAGGTGGGTTTGCTGGGTTTGTTGCCAACGTTTCTGATGCGTGGCGCCGGCTTGTCGGCCGCCGCTGCAGGCCAATGGACGGCAGTGGCTTCGGTGTCTGCCGTTGCCGGCAGTGCTTGCGCGGCGCTGCTGCTGCGGCAAGGCGCCGGCCTGCGCTGGCCGGTGATACTGTCGATCGCCCTGCCGGCGCTGCTGTTGTTCGGTGTGTTCCGGCCCGCACAAGCACCGGCGGTTGCGATCACCCTGGTGATCCTGATCAACATGCTGGGCGGCGTGTTTGCCAGCCTGGCCTTTGCGCTACTACCGGCGGCGGCCGGTGGCAACGGCCAGATGGTGCGGGCCAATGGCCTGCTTGCTCAGTGCGGTGCGTCGGGCTCGTTGCTGGGGCCGCCGTTGATGGCGGCGGCAGTGCAGGCCGGTGGTTGGCCGGCGGCCGCGCTGCTGGGTTTGGTGGTGAGTTTGTTGGCGCTGCCGTTGGCCTGGGTGGCGCTGGGCGACCAGGCTTCAGCCGGCAACCACCGGCACCGCCAGGCAGGCCACACGGGCGCCTGATGGCGCCGGCTGCAGCAGCGGGGCTTCGCGCCGGCAGCGGTCCATCACGATCGGGCAACGGGTGTGGAATGCGCAGCCGCTGGGCGGGTTGATCGGCGATGGCAACTCACCCTGCAAGATGATGCGCTGGCGGCGCAAGGCCGGGTTGACCGTGGGCGTGGCCGACAGCAAGGCCTGGGTGTAGGGGTGCTGCGGCTGGTTGAAAATGGCCTCGCGCGGCCCGTGCTCCACCACCCGGCCCAGGTACATCACCATCACCTGGTCGGCCACATGGCGCACCACGCCCAGGTCGTGCGAGATGAAGACATAGGCCACACCCATGGTTTGTTGCAGATCGACCAGCAGGTTCAGCACCTGGGCCCGGATCGACACGTCCAGCGCCGACACCGGCTCGTCCAGCACCAGCACACTGGGCTTGAGCATCAGCGCCCGGGCAATGGCGATGCGCTGGCGCTGGCCGCCCGAGAACATGTGCGGCCAGCGGCCAAAGTGCTCGTCGCGCAGGCCCACCTGGCGCAGCATTGTGCGGGCGGCTTGTTCACGCTGGGCTGCATCGGCCATGCCATTGACCAGCAAGGGCTCCATCAGCGCTGCGCCCACGGTCTGGCGGGGGTTCAGCGAGCCATACGGGTTCTGGAACACGATTTGCACCCGGCGCCGCAGGCGGGCGCGGCTGGCAGCGTCGGCCTGGCTGGCGCCCTGCACCTCCAGGCCATCGATCAGCAGCCGGCCCTCGGTGGGTGGCTCGATCATCGTCAGCAGCCGGGCCAAGGTGCTTTTGCCGCAGCCCGATTCGCCCACCACGGCCAGCGTCTGACCGGCATGCACTGCAAACGACACGCCGGCCAGTGCGCGCACCACGGCGGGCGCACCAAACAGGCCACGCCGCACGGGGTAGTGGCGGTGCAGGTTGTCGGCTTGCAGCACCGGGGGTGTTGCGTTGGGTGGGGCAGGGGGGTGCGTCATCGCGAAACCGCTGCCACCGGTTGGCCGTGGCGCAATGGCGTGAAGCACAGCGCCCGGCCCAGCGTGGCATCGGCCGGTGGTGGGGCGGTTTGGCATTGGGCCGTGGCAAATCCGCAGCGCGGTGCAAACAAGCAGCCGGGTGGCCGGTCAAACTGGCCTGGCACCAGGCCCGGGATCGCTGCCAGCCGCTTGCCGTGCGCCTGCTCGGGCAGGGCGGCCAGCAGTGCGGCGGTGTACGGGTGGTGTGGATCGGCAAACAGATCGGCTGCCCGCGCCGATTCCACCTGCCGGCCGGCGTATTGCACCAGCACCCGGTCGGCGGTTTCGGCCACCACGCCCAGGTCGTGCGTGATCAACACCAGGGCCATGCCGCCGGGGTTGGCGCCGTTGTTGCCAACGCCCTTGCGCAGCGACAACAGCAAATCCAGGATCTGGGCCTGGATCGTCACATCCAGCGCGGTGGTGGGCTCGTCGGCAATCAGCAGGCGCGGCTGGCAGGCCAGCGCCATCGCGATCATCACGCGCTGGCACATGCCGCCGGAAAGCTGGTGCGGAAACGCCGCCGCGCGGCGCACCGGATCGGGGATGCCCACTTGTTCCAGCAACTCGATCACCCGCTTTTTGCGTGCCGCGCGGCCCAGCCCCAGGTGGCTGGCCAGCGCCTCGCCGATCTGCCAGCCCACCGTGAAGCAGGGGTTCAGCGACGACATCGGCTCCTGGAACACCATCGCGATGTCGCGGCCGATCAGGCTGCGGCGCTGCCTGGCGCTGAGCGAGCGCAGGTCTTGGCCGTCGAAAGCCAAACGCTGGGCGGTGACGGTGGCGGTCCACGGCAGCAAGCCCATGATCGCCAGCATCGCCACCGATTTGCCCGAGCCCGATTCGCCGACGATGGCCAGCACCTCGTCGGGCTGCACCTGCAGATCGATGCCGTCCACCGCGGTGAACGCGCCGCCCCGGGTGGCAAAACGCACCGTCAGGCCCTGGATGTCCAACAACGGACTGCTCATGAGCGCCTCATCTTCGGGTCCAGCGCATCGCGCAAGCCATCGCCCGCCAGGTTGATTGCCACCACGGTGACCAGGATCGCCAGCCCGGGCAGCGTCACCAGCCAGGGGTCGGAGCGGATGAACTCGCGCGCGTCGGCCAGCATCGTGCCCCACTCGGCCGTGGGGGGCGGGGGCGCCCCGCCCCCCAAACACCCCCCCCCGGCCGCCCCCCCGGGGGGGCACCCCCCCCCGGAC
>JANOBL010000001.1:0-3708 GCA_031411635.1 Betaproteobacteria bacterium | reverse complement strand
TGCTCCAGCGGATAGACGGCATTGGTGGCCATCATGCGGATGCGGTCGCCCTTCTTCAGCACGCCATCCACCACCCGCACCAGCATCACCACGCCCACGTAGTTGTCGAACCAGCTATCGACGATCATCGCCCGCGGCGGGCCGTCGGGATCACCCTTGGGCGGTGGCATGCGGTGGATCACCGCCTCCAGGATCTCGTCGATGCCCATGCCGGTCTTGGCCGAACACGGGATCGCGTTGTCGGCATCGATGCCGATCACATCCTCGATCTCGGACTTGGCGTTTTCCGGATCGGCATTCGGCAGATCCATCTTGTTCAGCACCGGCACCACCTCGACACCCAGATCGAGCGCGGTGTAGCAATTGGCCACCGTCTGCGCCTCCACACCCTGGCTGGCATCGACCACCAGCAGCGCACCCTCACAGGCCGACAAGGACCGGCTGACCTCGTAGCTGAAGTCCACATGGCCGGGTGTGTCGATCAGGTTCAGGTTGTAGACCTGGCCATCTTGCGCGGTGTATTGCAGCGACGCGGTCTGGGCCTTGATCGTGATGCCACGCTCACGCTCGATGTCCATCGAGTCGAGCACTTGCGACTCCATCTCGCGGTCGCTCAAGCCGCCACAGCGGTGGATCAAACGGTCGGCCAAGGTCGACTTGCCATGGTCGATGTGGGCAATGATCGAGAAGTTTCGGATGTGTTGCATGGGAGATAAGGTGCCGGGTCAGCGTGCGGCCCCAGGCGCAAAACCAGGGGCTCAGGCGGGACTGCCGCGCGGCACTTGTAGGAAGGCCCAAACGCCTGCCGATCAGCAGTGCGCAGGCCATAAAAAAAAGGCACGTCCAAGAGGAGACGCGCCTTCCAACAAATGTTTGGCAACTGCTTGTTGGGCTTCCATTGTAGCCAAATCCACCGGGCTGAAAACCGCGCCGTTGCTCGATTTCCGGCCGTTGCGGGGTGCCAACAAACGAAAAATATCCACAGCTTATACACAGGCTGTCAACCTGTTGCGAGCTTGCATCGACCGGCCCGCACAACAGCGGCAGAACAGCTTTAAATCAGGCTTTACCGGGCAAGATTCTAACCAGCGGCCAACCCAATGACCGGGATCGAGTTCAGCGAAGCGCGCGTGCACCAACTTGGCTGCATGCATGATTGATAAAAACGAACAACTTTCAACACGTGTGTCCGAAGTTTGCAAGCCCTATTTCCCGCAATGCGAAAAGACCCGCCTGGCCGGCTGGTTGCCTGGCTGGTTTACCGGCCCGGACGGATCACCAGGTAATTGACCCACTCACCTCGTCGCACCATCACGCTGACCGCCCGCGCTTTTTCCACTTTGGTCGCCACGCCCATGAACTGCTTCAGATCGCTGATCTCGGTGTTGTCCAGCGCCAGGATCACGTCGCCCTCGCGCAGGCCGGCGCGTGCGGCCGCACCGTCCACCGCATCCACCTTGACACCACCGCGCAGCTTCAGCTCACGCCGCGCAGGCTCGCCCAGATCGCTGACGGTCAGGCCCAGCGCGGCGGTCTTGCTGCCGGCCGGCGGGCTGCCTTCGGCCTGCGCCACCTTGGTGGGTGCATCGGGCTCAAACTCGGCCACGGTGACGGCGATGTCGCGGTAACCACCGCGCCTGAACACCTGCAACACGGTTTTGCTGCCGGGCTTGGTGGCGCCCACCAGGCGCGGCAAATCGCCGGATTTTTCGATCAGCTTGCCATCCACCTTGGTGATGATGTCGCCGGCCTCGATGCCGGCCTTGTCGGCCGGACCACCACTTTCCGCACCGCGCACCAGCGCGCCAGCGGGCTTGCCCAGACCGATGGACTCGGCCACCTCCTTGGTGACCGGCGCGATCGTCACGCCGATGCGGCCCCGGATCACCCGGCCGCTGGTTCGAAGCTGGTCGGCCACGCGGCTGGCTTCGTCGATCGGGATCGCAAACGAGATGCCCATGAAGCCGCCCGAGCGGCTGTAGATCTGCGAGTTGATGCCCACCACCTCGCCGCGCATGTTGATCAGCGGGCCACCCGAGTTGCCGGGGTTGATCGCCACATCGGTCTGGATGAACGGCAGGTAGTCGCCGGTATCACGGCCCTTGGCGCTGACGATGCCGGCGGTGACGCTGTTGTCCAGACCAAACGGCGAGCCGATGGCCATCACCCATTCACCCACCTTGAGCCGCGTCACATCACCCAGCTTGACCGCCGGCAGGCCGGCGGCCTCGATCTTGACCACCGCCACATCGGTGCGCTTGTCCAGGCCGATCACCTTGGCCTTGAACTCGCGCTTGTCGGTCAAGGTGACCAGCAGCTCATCCGCACCATCCACCACATGGGCGTTGGTCATCACATAACCATCGGCGCGGAGGATGAAACCCGAGCCCACGCCACGCTGCTGCGGCTCTTCGTCCGCCCCGTTGCCACGGGGTGCACCGCGGCCACCGGGCAACGGGATGCCAAAGCGGCGGAAAAACTCTTCCATGTTGGGATCGATGCCACCGCCACCCGGCGCTGCACTGTTGCGCCCCCCACGCTCCAGGGTGCGGATGTTGACCACCGACGGGCCGACCTTCTCGACCAGCTCGGTGAAATCGGGCAACTCGCCACGCCCTTGCGCCGCGCTGGCCAGCGGTGCCAGCGTGCCGGCCAGGGCCAGCGCCATCGCGGCGCGCAGGGCCAGGCGGCGGCCGGTTTGCAGCGGCGTCACCCGAGCAAACACCAGGTTGAAAGACAGATCGGACATCCAGTTACCTCATCAAGAAGATCAAATCAGCGGCGGCGCTCAAACATCGCCCAGAACTGCTGCGCAGTGGCCATCGGCACCTCGCCCACCACGGTGATCCACCAATCGCCCTGGCGGTTGGTCAGCGTGTGGGTGGCGCCCAGGCTGGTGCCCATGGGCTGCTTGTGGCGCTGCAGGTCAAACGGCTCGATGAACACCGAAACCTGGGTCAAACCATCGGAAAACACCGATTGCAGCACCTGCACCGGTGCACCGCCATCGCTGCCATTGTCCAGCGGCCGCTTGCTGCAGCTCACCAACTGGAAGCCGGGCACGGCGCGTTGCAAGGACCAGCCTTCAGCCTCGATTTGCGTGCGCTCGGACACCGAACGCAGCACGCGGTAGCCGTCCAGTTTTTTCATCGCCAGCAGCAGCGCGGGCACGGCCTCTGGCGAGGGCTTGCCGCCAATCTGCACGTCGCTGAAGGCCGAGGACTCCAGCACTTCACCGCCGGGGGCCAGCACATCGTTGCGCAGCAACAAGCCGGTGTCGCGGTCGGCCCACAGGCGCTGGGCATAGCGCAGCTTGTCCTTGGGCTTGAGCGTCAGCACATCAGCCTCACGGCCAGCGATGCGATCCCGGGCCAAGGTCAAGGCTTCGTAATTTTCAAGTGCACGCTGGCCGACAGCGGCCGGCAGCGCCGGAAACTCGGTCGCTGCCTCATGCTGCTCGGCGCGGGCCAGCTTGCTGGCGGGCCACAGCGTGAGCACCTGCTCGTTGTGGCGAAACTGCAGCCGGGCCCGGCCGTCCAGCACCTCGATGCGCTCGTAGCGCTGGCGGCCGTCGCAGATGTGCAGCACCCGGGAGCTGGAAACCACGCCACCAGCGCTGAACATCAGCGTGCCCTGGTAGCTGCTGTTGGCGGCGGCTTGCTGGATACGGTGCAGCCACGGGGACGCATCGGTCGGTGGCGGCGCCGG